>JAZOSE010000063.1:0-14424 GCA_045656965.1 Eubacteriales bacterium | reverse complement strand
TGACAGCCTTGCGCTGATCCCCGATAAAAAGGGGAAGGGCGGCGAGGAGGCGCTTGATGCCTATTTAGCACTATATTCCACTGAAAAATCTCGCTTTGGCGGCTTTGACGGGCTTTTTCCCTCCTCCTTGCTTCCTATGCGATAAAGGAAAGGATACGTTATGCAGTTTTTTCACAACCTTTTTCGTAAGATTACTCTTTTTTTCCATCGCCTTACGGGCAGGGACAGAGTTTTTTATATCAACGGCTCGGACACCCTGCCTTTGCCTCTTTCTCCCGAGGAGGAGGCTGAGGCGCTCGCTCTTCTCGAAAGCGACGAAAGCAAGCGCGATCTTTTGATCGAGCATAACCTTCGGCTCGTTGCCTATATTGCCAAAAAGTTTGAGGGGACGGGCGCTATGATCGAGGAGCTTATCTCTATAGGCACGCTCGGCCTTATCAAGGCGATCGGCACCTACCAGAACGGAAAGGGCATCAAGCTTGCCACCTATGCCTCGCGTTGCATTGAAAACGAGATACTGATGTTCATTCGCAAAAACAGCACCCGAAAAAGCGAAATATCCATTGACGAGCCTTTAAGCGTGGATTCCGACGGAAACGAGCTTCTTCTTTCTGACGTTTTAGGCAGTGATGCCGACAGCGTGGAAAAGCATCTTGAAAAGGAGGAGGAGCGCGCGATCGTGCGCCACCTCGTCGGTCGCCTTTGTGCAAGAGAAAGAGAGATCATAGAGCTTCGCTTCGGTATGCAGGGTGGGGGAGAACTGACGCAAAAGGAGGTTGCTGACCGCTTGCATATTTCCCAGTCCTACATATCCCGCCTTGAAAAAAAGATCCTTGAAAACCTAAAGGAGCAAATGCTTGCCTGCCTCTAAGAAATATCGCGAAAAAATAAAATATTTTTCTAAAAGGTATTGCATTTTGAAAAAAGATGTGTTATAATACGTTGGATTGAAAATTGAAATGACAAAAAGAGGTGTAAAAATGAAAGCTGGAATTCATCCCGAATATAAGGCCGCTGTCATTCGTTGCGCATGCGGTGCTACTGTGGAAACTCATTCCGTCGTTGGTGATATCAACGTTGAAATCTGCTCCAAGTGCCATCCCTTCTATACCGGCAAGCAGAAGTTCGTTGATGCAGGCGGACGCGTTGATAAGTTCAAGAAGCGTCTTGCTGCAAGCGCCAAGAAGTAATAAGTTTTTTTGAAGCGGTGTGCGGTTGTTCTGCACGCCGCTTTCCACTTATTAAGGAGAAAATGTATGCTTGAACAAAGAACGGCACAGCGTGCTATTTTAGTCGGCTTCGTCAAAAGAAGAGACGAGCTTGCCGCGTGCGAAAGCAGTCTTGACGAGCTTTCTCGCCTTCTTGATACCGCAGGTGGCGAGACCTTTGCGCGTGTCGTGCAGGTGAAGCCTTCGGCAGACCCCGCCACCGTGATCGGTAGCGGCAAGGTCGAGGAGATCCGCGCCCTTTGCGAGGGAAACGGCATCTCCCTCGTCGTTTTCGATATGGAGCTTTCGCCCTCCCAAATTCGCAATTTGGAGGACGGCATCGGAGACGTTCTTGTGCTTGACCGCAGTATGCTGATCCTCGATATCTTTGCCTTGCACGCCACCAGCGGTGAGGGGAAGCTCCAAATCGAGCTTGCCCAGCTTCGTTATACCGCCCCGCGCTTGACGGGGCACGGAAAGGAGCTTTCCCGCCTTGGCGGTACGATAGGCACGCGCGGCCCCGGCGAATCCAAGCTGGAGGAGGACCGCCGCCATATCCGCCACCGCATCACAGCCCTTGAGGGTCAGCTTGCGGAGATGGAAAAGAACCGCGCTACGATGCGCGCCGCACGCGCGCGGTCGGGCATTCCCAAGGTTGCCATTGTCGGATATACCAACGCGGGCAAAAGCACGCTTTTAAATCTTTTGACCGACGCGGGCGTTCTTTCGGAGGACAAGCTTTTTGCAACCCTTGATCCCACCACGAGAAAGCTTACGCTTCCCGAGGGCGAGGAGATCTTATTGACCGACACCGTCGGCTTTATCCGTAAGCTTCCGCATCATCTCGTAAAGGCGTTCCACTCCACCTTGGAGGAGGCGGCACTCGCGGATATCCTTCTGATCGTGGTCGATGCGTCCGACCCCGAAAGAGAGGAGCAGCTTGCCGTCACCTACGAGACCTTAACCTCTTTAGGTGCCGAGGGCAAGCCCACGCTTATCGTTTATAACAAATGCGACGCAGTCGGAGAGCCCATTTCGCCGTCGGTATCCACGAGAGAGGACGTTGTTCTTTTCTCCGCCAAAACGGGAGAGGGAAGAGAGGCGCTCTTTTCTAAGCTTCTTTCGCTTGTCCGCGACGGAAAAAGAAAATGCACTCTGCATATCCCCTACGACAAAAGCGGTGAAGTCAACGGCATTTACCGTGTGGGAACGGTGGAAAGCACCGAATATCTTTCCGACTGTATAGAGCTTGTTGCGGTACTGGATGCCAAGGGCATCGGTATGTACCGAGCTTACATCATAAAAGAGGAATAAAAAGGAGGAAAAGCCTTGGCAAACGAAAGCTATACCACCCTTGCGCGTTACGCTGAATATCGCTACGAGGAAAAGCGCTCCGAGTTTATCGCCGAGGCGGCTCCCTGTAAGACCGAGGAGGAGGCAGTTGCCTTCATTGCTCGCGTAAAATCGCGCTTTCCCGATGCTCGCCATCACGTTTACGCTTATCTTTTGCGTGAGAACGCCAAAAACCGATACAGCGACGACCACGAGCCGCAGGGAACGGCGGGGCTTCCCGTTCTCGACGTGATCCGAAAAAACGGATGCACCGATACCGTTGTCGTGGTCACCCGTTATTTTGGGGGCGTGCTTCTTGGAACGGGCGGACTTGTCCGCGCATATACCGCCGCCGCTGTCGGCGCGCTTCGCGAGGCAGGCGTGGTCACCTATCGCGTTCATCGCCATTTGTCGATCGCCCTTTCCTATCCCGACTATAATAAGATCCAGCAAGAGATCACCGCCTTCGGTGCGCGTCTTGTCGATACGGAATACGCCGAAGGTGTTGAGCTTCTCGTCAGCCTCCCGCTTGAGGATTTTGAGGCGTATGAAAGACATATCGGTGAAGCAAGCTACGGCAGAGCCGTTATCACGGTGCTTGAGGACTGCTTTGAGCATGGCGAGGAGCAAAATATCGTCTGATTTTTGGAAAAACACAATAAATTTTTAAAAATATTAAAATAAAAAAAGTAAATACGAAAAAAGATGCGTACCTTAAATAATGTACGCATTTTTTGATAGATTTTGTCAAAAGAAAGGAGAGCACCTTGTTAAAGACAGCCGAGCTTTTTGAAGAAAGAGAAGAAGCACTTCTTTCGCCCTACGCCTTCCGCAGTAAAAACACGCGCGGAAGAGTAAAGGAAGCGCGCGAGTGTCCGTACAGAACGGATTTTCAACGCGATCGCGATCGCATCATTCACTCGAAATCCTTCCGTCGCTTGATGCATAAAACGCAGGTGTTCTTTGCCCCTGAGGACGAGCAGTTCCGCACAAGAATGACGCATACCCTTGAGGTCACGCAGATTGCGCGCAGTATTGCTCGCGCCCTTTGTCTTAATGAGGACTTGACCGAGGCGATCGCACTTGGGCACGACCTTGGGCATACCCCCTTCGGTCACGAGGGAGAAATGGTGATGCAAAGATGCTTTTCTCCCGATTTTAACCACTATAAGCAGTCCTTGCGCGTGGTCGACTTTTTAGAAGGCAACGGCGCGGGGCTTAATTTAACGTATGAGGTGCGCGACGGCATCGTTAACCACACGGGCGAGCATATGGCTTGTACGCTGGAGGGTGTAATCGTGAAGTTTGCCGACCGCATCGCCTATATCAATCACGACCTTGACGACGCCTTTTTCGCGGGGATTCTTTCGAAAAACGATATTCCCGCCGATCTTTCCGAAATGTTCGCGTCGAGCTACAGCATGCGCGTGGACCGTATGGTCGGTGCCGTGATCGAGGCAAGTCTTGATAAGCCCGAGATCTCCATGACCGCCGAGGTGTACGAGGCGATGATGGAAATGCGCCGCTTTATGATGGAAAGAGTGTATCATAATTCTCCCGCAAAAACGGAGCAGAGCAAGGCAGAGGAGCTGCTCACGCGCCTTTTTGAGCATTACGTGAAGCATCCCGAGCAAATGCCGCGCTTTTATTACGAAAACACGGAAAAGGAGGGGGTAGAGCGCATGGTGTGCGATTACATATCGGGTATGACCGACCGCTATGCGATAGAGACCTACCGCCGCCTCTTTATTCCCGAGGTATGGAAGGGGACACGAATTGATCGATAGACAGGTCATAGACGAAATTTTAGCCAGAACGGATATGGAAAGCCTGGTCGGAACGTACGTTTCCTTGCGCCGCGCAGGCTCTAACGCAACGGGTCTTTGTCCCTTCCACAGCGAAAAAACGCCGTCCTTCACCGTTTTCCGTAAGGATGGAAGCTTTTATTGCTTTGGTTGCGGCGTGGGCGGTAACGCCATCACCTTCGTTCGCAGAGTGGAAAACCTTGAATTTACCGAGGCTGTCGCCCTGCTTGCGCGCCGTGTAGGCATCACCGTTCGCATTGACGATGACCCCGCGGCACCCCGCGTGGACCGTAAGCGCTTCTTTGATATGAACACCAAGGCGGCGCGCTTTTTCCATAAGGCACTTTTTGCCGATACGCTCGCCGCGCGTGACGCGCTTGCCTATTTTACAGAGAAGCGCGGACTTTCCACGGCAACTGTAAAGCATTTCGGGCTTGGTTATGCGCCCGATGATTACTCCTTCGTTAACTATATGAAGTCGGAGGGGTATACGGAGGAGGAGCTTTGCTCCGCCTTCCTTTGCGGAAGAAACGAGAAGGGTAACCTCTATCCCAGCTTCCGCAACCGTGTGATGTTCCCGATCATCGACGTTTCCGAAAACGTTATCGCCTTTGGCGGTCGCGTTATGGAAAAGGCAGAGCCGAAATACAAGAACTCCTCCGACACTCCCGTTTTTAAGAAAGGAAGCAACCTTTTTGCTCTAAACTTTGCACATAAAAGCGGGCGGGACGAGATGATTCTTTGCGAGGGCTATATGGACGTTATCGCCCTGCACGCCGCCGGCTTTACCAACGCCGTTGCCACCCTCGGAACGGCAATACGCCCGGAGCAGGCTCGTCTTCTCTCCCGCTATACCAAGCGCGTTATCCTCTCCTATGATAGCGACGAAGCGGGGCAGAATGCCGCCAACAAGGCGCTAAGGCTGTTAGAGGAGGTTGGGCTTGAGGTCAAGGTCCTCAAAATTCCCGACGCCAAGGATCCCGACGAGTATATCCGCAAATTCGGTGCGCATGCCTTTAAAAAGGTTATTGAATCCAGCAATAGCAAGCTGGAGTTCAATTTTGACCGTGTGTTGCGAAAGTATAACCTTTCGATTCCTCAAGAGGCAATCAACGCCACCGATGAGCTTTGCTCCGTCATTTCCGAGGTTTACTCCTCGGTAGAACGGGAAATTTATATTGCGGAGGCGGCGAAGCGCTTGAAGGTAGACCCCCGAAGCGTCAAGGCAGACGTGGAAAGAAAGATCTACCAGCGCAAAGCATCGGGAAAAAAGAAGGAGGGTGAGCTTGCCCGTCAAGCTCTCGGCGGATACGGCGATAGCGTTAACCCCGATTTCGTTCGTATGCCGAAGATCGCAAGAGCGGAGGAGACCGTTCTCGGTCTTTTGCAGATCTATCCCGAGCATCGCACCCTCGCCTTTGCATCCCCCCCTCTGTTAACGGAGGAGGATTTTAAGACCGAGTTCGGCAAAAGAGTATTTTCCTTCATTCGCAAAAGCGAGGAGAACGGTGGTTTTTACACCGAAATGCTTGACAGTGAATTTACTCCCGACGAGGTCGGACGCGTTACCAAAATGCGCGTGTCCCGGATGCAGCTGTCCGACAACGGCAAGGCGGTTTTTGAGGATGCGGTAAAGACGTTAAAGGAAGCCGCAAACGAGGAAAAGCTTCAAAACGAGCCTATGTCGGCGAATTCTCTCTTGGAGCTTTTAAAGCGCAAGCGTGAGATCGATTGAATTTCAGAGAAAATACAGACTGTAAAGTCAAAGGAGACAAAAATGAGCAATCAACCCAAGAATTTAGACGAAATCTTAAATACCGATGAGAACCATAGCGGTATTATGAACATTCTCGGCGAAATGGATGCCGATTTCCACGAGGATAAGGAGCCCGATGCCTTAGATCTCGGCGAGGTCGCCGAGGAAATGGAGCACGAGAACGAAACCTTTGAGGACGTGGATGAGCTGCTCACCCAAGAGGGACTTGCGACTGACGACCCCGTCCGTATGTACCTTAAAGAGATCGGTAAGATCGAGCTGCTCTCCGCAGAGCGCGAAATGGAGCTTGCCGAGAGAATTTCGCTCGGTGATCAGAGCGCGAAGGACGAGCTGGTTGAGGCAAACCTGCGTCTTGTCGTTTCTATTGCAAAGCGTCACGTGGATAAGGGTATGTATTTCCTTGACCTCATCCAAGAGGGCAACCTCGGTCTTATGAAGGCGGTAGAGAAGTTTGACTATCGCAAGGGCTACAAGTTCTCCACCTATGCAACCTGGTGGATCCGTCAGTCCATCACCCGTGCGATCGCCGATCAGGCGCGTACCATTCGTATCCCCGTGCATATGGTTGAGACCATTCATAAGGTGTCCCGCGCCTCCAAGCAGCTTCTCCAAGAGCTTGGCAGAGACCCCACCACCGATGAGATCGGAAAGCGCCTCGGAATGCCCGCGGAGCGCGTCCGTGAGATCCTCAAGATCGCGCAAGACCCCGTTTCCCTTGAGACACCTGTCGGCGAGGAGGAGGACTCTCACCTTGGCGATTTCGTTGAGGATACCGAAACGCTCTCGCCCGCCGAAAGCGCCTCTCGCGCCATGCTTCAAGATCAGATCAACGAGGTGTTAAAGACCCTCACCCCCAGAGAAAGAGACGTTATTCGTCTGCGCTTCGGCTTGGTGGACGGTCGCCCTCATACGCTTGAGGAGGTCGGTGAGCATTTTGAGATCACCCGTGAGCGTATTCGCCAGATCGAGGCAAAGGCACTTCGCAAGCTCCGTCATCCCTCCAGATGCAAGCCCTTAAAGGATTATCTCGGCAATTAAGGGTTTTTTACCGATTGTTCACTATTACTTTCTAATAAACTATTGACAATAGCGTGCTTTTTGTGTAAAATATAATAGTATTATGTGCGCATTTGCGCGCGCTGGAGGAAAAATTATGAAAAAGATTATCTCCCTGCTTCTTTGCTTGGTTATGGTGGCAATGACCCTTGCCTCCTGCTCCGGCGATGCGGGTACGACAACGGGTGAGGTAGACCGCCCCAACCGCACTCTTAAGATCGCTGTCGTTGTCAGCGACAAAACGACCGACGAGGGTATTGCTTCAATGGAAAAGGCGTTCAATGCGCTTTCCTCCGTAGCTCTTACCACCAAGGCGGACTTCGTATGCTTCAAGGCTTCCGAATATGAGGACAAGATCGAGGCTGAGATGGAGCGTCTTGAGGCAGGCGGCGAGCTTGCCGACATCGAAGAAGAGAACGACAAGGCAAACGGCACCGCGTCCGGCGCTCAGGTGGACGCTGAGGGATACCCGATTCCCGCAAGCAAGCAGTTCGATATCGTTCTTGTAACGAGCGAGGAGATGTACGTTAAGTTCGTTGAAAAGGGATGGATCGTATCTCTGCAAACGCACCTCGACGGTATCTACCAGAAGTTAAAGACCAAGGTCGTTGACAAGGCGATGGAGTACACGCTGATCGACGGCAAGTGCTATGCGATCCCCGCTGCAACGGCATACGGCTCTTATACATACCTTTCCGTTAACAAGAAGGTTGCCGATTTCTACAATATGAACAAGTCCGACTTCGTGGACGTAAACTCCGCATATCAGCTCTTTAAGATGATGGAGAACGCGCCTGCGGGTGAGGGTCTTGATAAATGGCAAAACGAATATACCTCTTTCTCTCCCGTTCTCAATAAGGCGGATGATTTTGTATATTCGAACGTCAAGTATTTCTCCAACGACGGTGGCTTCTCTCTCATCGGCGCAACCCATAAGCCGAACGCAAATCTCGGCTCCTGGTATAACGCAAGCTGCACACTCAATCTTCTTGAGGACGCGGCTTACAGAACATACCTCACTATGAAGTTTGATTTCGGCAAAAAGGGCTACTTCGGTAACGGTGACGCTGAGGACTATATCGTAGGTCTCGTTGAGGGCGACTACTCGCTTCGCAACAGCGATCCTGAAAACTACTACTATATCCCCGTAACCAAGCCGCAGGTGGAAAGAGAAGAGGTCTTCTCCGCAATGCTTGCCGTTTCCTCCTTCTCGGTAGACACCAAACGCTCCGTTGAGATCATTCAGGAGCTTATGACCAACGATACTAAGAATGGGCTTCTTAATATCATTCTCTACGGTGAAGAAAACGCCAACTACTATCTCGATAACGGTGTAGTTAAGCTTCGTGAGAGCCATTCCTACGCCGCACATCCCGATTACCTCTTCGGCAATCTTAACGAGACCGCACACCCCTGCTCCAACTACGGACAGAAGGCAGACACGTATTCCGACGGACTTCTCCAAAATCTTGACCTTCCCGACTCGCAGATCCCCGTTCTCTTCGCAAGAGAGGACGTTGTGAAGAGCTTCTACGCCTTTGAGCGTCCTGCAGGCTGGGAGGAGTGGAAGATCGGCGATGAGCTTCCCGCCGGTGCAGAGGAGGTCCCCGCAGCGGTTCTCCGTGCAATCAACTGGGCAGCTACGAGTGAGTACTCCGCATCTGTGCTTAACGATCTTATGGATAGTGCCGATCTTGAAAGCTTCATCGCGGCATACGACGCACAGCTCGCGGCAATGAACGATCCTGACACGACGGATGAGGCGATCATTACCTTCAATGCTGTTAAGGGTAAGAACATCTCCTCTAAGGAAATGGATACTATCACCTATGCGATCGCTGACTACTACCAGCGCATGACCAACAAATAATTTTGCATAAAACCAAGGAACCGATCCCAAAGGGTCGGTTCCTTTTTCTTCTCACGCATAGAAGAGGGAAGGAATATATCAATATTGATAAGATAACCTCCTTTGCCGCTTTTTTCGGTCATAGCCTGTACTCGAAAAAAAGAACGTTTTTTAAAATTCACTTGCATTTTTTACTAATATATGTTATAATTACTATGTATTCAATTTTTTAGGTTAAGCAGATAAAAACGACAGCATGGAGGAAAAAGAAATGATTGCAACCGTTTTAATGGCTATTCTGATCGTGTTTGTGGTGATTGACGTTTTGCAGGGTCTCAGACGCGGACTGTACGCCTCGCTTACCCGCCTTGCAAGCATTGCGCTTTGCATCATAGGAGCCTTCTTTTTGGCACAGTACCTTGGAAATCATATTCTTGAGGTCCCCGTCACCTACGAGGGAGAGACGGTGCTTTTAGGTGAGCTTGTTCGGGCGCTTTTGGAAAACAGCGAGGAGCTTGCCTCCATCTTTGAATATTCTCCCACGCTGAAGGAGCTGGTGATCCATCTTCCCGAGGTGCTTGCAAAGGAGATTTTGTTTATTCCCCTGTTCTTTATCTTACGCCTTATCTCTCTTCCCATCGTCGGCATCATCAATAAGATCGCCTTTCCGAAAAAGAGAAGAGATGAGAATGGCAAAAAGGTAAAGGTCAAAAGAAGAAAGTATCACCTTTTCGGTATGCTTGTCGGTGCCATCCAGGGTGCGCTTTGCTTTGCCCTCATCATGGTGCCCGTATTCGGTCTTGCCGATTTTTCCGTCACCTTTATCAATCAGTTCAAAGATTCTGATTCCGAGGAGCTTAGAGCCTTTAGCGACACGCTTGAAAATGAATTTGTTTCTCCCCTTGCCTCTTCCTTCATCGTGCAGACGATGGACAAAACGGGCATGCATACTGTTTGCTCCGACACCTTCACCGCGCTCTCTCACGCCAATATTCAGAACAAGAAGGGCGAAGTAAAGGACGTTGAGTATTTCCACACGCTGGAAAGCACGCTTCCCGCAGTTGATGCCTTCGTACATCTCTCCGGCGTGCTAGATTCTGCAAACGGTGATTTCAGTAGCATTTCCTCCGAGGATTACGGAAAGCTGAGCGACGCCTTTGCGACCGCATCCAAGTCCGAGGCTGTGGCTGACGTTTTGACCGAGGTCACCGGCTCTATGGTAAAGGATACCGTCGGCGGTGAGTATCAGGAAACGGCAGGGAAGATCACCGACATCTTCGTTCAAGAGGTTATCGCGAAGAACAACGAGAGCGAAACTCCCGTTGATCTGGAAAAAGAGCTTGGCGCAATGCAAGAGGTTTTAAACATTGTGGACTCTGCAACCAGCTCCGGCGTGGAAAGCGTTTTTGAAGAAAAGGACGTTGACAGCATCGTAGACACTATCGTTTCCACCGACGTTGCTTATACCACCTTTATTAAGGCAGTTGAGGACGAGGAAACCTCCTCCGTTATCAAGAACGAGATCGCGCTTGACGAAAGCAAAAAGGAAGATGCTAAGGCGGCGCTCGACGATTTCCTCGCCGAGAAGCAGACCACCGCAACGCCCGAGGATTTTGAGCGTATTCAGGCGGCGGTCGACGCTATTGCCGGAATGCTTGATATCAACCTTTCCGAGCTTCCCCCGCTTCCCGAAGGCTTTGTGCCCCCCATTCCGTAACTAATTATTTTATAGAAAGAGATTCCCCATGAAACTTAAGGTTCTTAAATTCGGCGGCTCCTCCTTGGCAGATGCCGAGCAAATGAAAAAGGTTGCCGCTATCGTTAAGGCAGACCCCGCATGCCACTACGTTATCCCCTCCGCCCCCGGCAAGCGCTTCTCGGGTGATGATAAGGTAACCGATCTTCTTTACCGCGCCCACGAGCTTTCCGTGAAGGACGAGGACATTGCTTCCACCTTTGAAATCATCAAAAACCGCTATCGCGACATCATTCGCGGCTTAGGTCTTGACTACTCTCTTGAAGAGGAGTTTGAGAGAATTGAAGTTTCTCTCCGTCACCACGCGGGCAGAGACTACGTCGCCAGCCGCGGCGAATATCTCAACGGCTTGATCCTTGCAAAATACCTCGGCTTTGATTTTATCGACGCCGCAAAGGTTATTTTCTTCAAGGATAACGGCGAGTTCGACGCTGAATATACCAACACCGTTTTAGCGGAAAAGCTGAAAAAGCACCCCTTCGCCGTTGTTCCGGGATTTTATGGCTCAATGCCCAACGGCACCATCAAAACCTTCTCGCGCGGCGGCTCGGACATCACGGGTGCCATCGTTGCACGTGCGGCTGAAGCCGATATTTACGAGAACTGGACCGACGTTTCGGGCTTCCTTATGGCAGACCCCCGTATCGTAGATTCTCCAAAACCCATCTCCACCATCACCTATCGCGAGCTTCGTGAGCTTTCCTATATGGGCGCGACCGTTCTTCACGACGAGTCGATTTTCCCCGTTCGCGTTGCCGGTATTCCGATCAACATCCGCAACACCAACGATCCCTCCGCAAGAGGTACTATGATCGTGGCAAGCGCTGAGGGCGTTGACGACGGTAACGTTATCACGGGTATCGCAGGCAAGAAGGGCTTTTCCATCATCTCTCTTGAAAAGGATAAGATGAACGCGGAGCTTGGATTTGGCAGACGAGTTCTTGAGGTTATCGAGGACCTTGGCATTTCCTTTGAGCATCTTCCTTCGGGCGTTGACACGATGTGCGTCGTTGTCGCCACAGCCGCCTTGGAGGGCAAGCGCGAAAAGATTTTGGAGGGCATCTGCCGTGAGGTCAACCCCGACTCCGTTGCGATTGACGACGGTCTTGCTCTTATCGCCGTGGTAGGTCGCGGTATGGTTGCCGCAAAGGGTACTGCACAGCGCATCTTCGGTGCGATTGCCGATGCCGATATCAATATTAAAATGATCGACCAGGGATCGGGCGAGCTGAATATCATCATCGGTGTCAGCGAATCCGACTATGAAAAGTCAATTCGCGCTATTTACAATGCATTTGAATAAGTAAAAACAGAGGCGAGTGCTACTTTCGTGGCACTCGCCCTTATATTATCAAGCTGATTTTATCTTTTGGCTTCACTCTCGCAGTAAATGCAACGGTAGGTCCTTGCCGCACGGTTGGTTAAACGGAACACGTGGGAAAGCCCCTGCTCGGTCGTTGTAATACAGCGGGGGTTTTTGCATTTTACGATATCGGTGATTTCGGTAGGAAGCTCGGGGTGATATTTTTTTACCAGCTTTTCGTTTTCGATCACGTTTACCGTAACGTCGGGATCAATATACCCGAGTGCGCTAAGATCGATCGGGGCGTCGGTATCCACCTTGATGATGTCCTTTTTGCCCATCTTTCTGCTGAGCGCATTGCGCACGATAGCAACGGGACAGGAAAGCGCGTCAAGACCTAAGAAGTGGTAGATCTGCATACCGCGACCGGGGGTGATATGGTCGATCACAAAGCCGTTTTTAATCGAGTCAATGGTCATATCTTACTCTCCTTGCTCTGCTGCGTCTAACAGCATTTTGATGAGTGCCATACGAATGTACTTTCCGTAAAGGACCTGCTTGAAGTAAGCGGCGCGGGGATCCTTGTCCACCGCAACGGAAATCTCATTTACACGGGGCAGGGGATGCATCACCGTGCAGTCATCCTTTGCTAACACCATTTTCTCAGGCGTGAGAATGTAGCTGTCCTTTAAGCGAATGTAATCCTGCTCGTTAAAGAAGCGCTCTCTTTGCACACGCGTCATATAAAGCACGTCAAGCTCAGGCAGAGCCTCCTCAAGCGTTCTGACCTCCTTGTAGGGAATGCCGTTTGGCTCAAGCACCTCCGAGGTGATATAGTCGGGAACGGTCAATTCCTCCGGAGAGATCAAAACGAAGCGAATGCCCGAGTAGCGCGACATGGCGGTGATCAGTGAATGCACCGTTCTGCCAAACTTTAAGTCGCCGCAAAGTCCGACCGTCATATCGGTCAGGCGACCCTTTTCGCACTTGATGGTCAAAAGGTCGGTGAGCGTTTGCGTGGGGTGGTTGTGTCCGCCGTCGCCCGCGTTGATCACGGGAACGGTGGCGTTCATAGCCGCCACCATCGGCGCGCCCTCTTTAAAGTGGCGCATAACCATAATGTCCGCAAAGGAGGAAATGACCTTTGCCGTGTCGGCAACGCTTTCGCCCTTTGCCGCAGAGCTGCTTTGTGCCTCGGAGAAGCCGAGAACACCGCCGCCAAGCTCCATCATCGCCGCTTCAAAGGAAAGACGGGTGCGCGTTGAGGGCTCGTAAAAGAGGGTAGCAAGCTTTTTGCCCTTGCAGACCTCGGAATATTTCTTTGGATTTTTGATAATATCCTGCGCGGTAGAAAGAAGACCGTCGATCTCTTCCACGGACAGCTCAAGAATATCGATCAAGCTACGCATAGGAAAATCTCCTTTAATTAAGCTTTTGCGCCGTTTACGGCAAGATAGTTTTTAATACGCGTTACGTTTTCCTCGTTTGAAGGATCCTCGGAAAGATATTCAATAATGTCGTATACGTCTACGATAGAATAAACGGGGAAGCCAAACTGCTCCTCGATCTCCTGCATAGCACCCTTTTCTGACTGTCCCTTTTCCTTGCGGTCTACCATAATGAAGGTGGCGGCAACCTTGACACCGTTTAAGTGAGAAAGGATTTCCATGCTTTCGCGAATAGCCGTACCTGCCGTGATAACGTCCTCAATAATTACTATTTCTTCGCCTGCGGTAGGAACGTAACCGACGAAAACTCCGCCCTCGCCGTGATCCTTAACCTCCTTGCGGTTGAAGAAGAAGGGGACGTTGAGACCGTTCTTGGAAAGCGCCACAGCGGCGGAAACGGAAAGGGAAATACCCTTGTAGGCGGGGCCGTAGAGAACGGCGGGCTTGTTGCCCAGCTTTTCGAAATATGCCTTGGCGTAGAACTCGCCGAGGGTGGCGATATCGTTACCGGTTTTGATCATGCCGGCGTTGATGAAATAGGGGATCTTACGGCCGGACTTGGCGGTGAAGTCGCCGAATTTCAGAACTCCTGCGGACTGGAGGAATTGTATAAATTCTCTTTTGTAGGCTTCCATGGTGTGGTCTCCTTTTTGTATGGTGAATTTTTTAGATATCTAAAGTTTTTAGTTACTGCGTCGCCGGACGCTCACACTGCTGCGCGCGTTCGCGGAACGTATTGTTTTGTTCATTCTTTGCCGCGCGGCAAAGAACGAACCAAGAAAGCGCGCCCGGACGTTCCCTCCGGGGCCTCCCTTACTTTGCCGCTCTACATGGAAAAAGACGAGAGATTACACATTTCGGCTTGCGCCGAAATAGGGAGTTTTATTCGC
>JAZOSE010000062.1:0-2049 GCA_045656965.1 Eubacteriales bacterium | reverse complement strand
GCGCTTGAAAACATCATCAAAAACACCGTCTACCTCGGGCTTCCCGCCCGCATCAAGACCCTCGGCAAGAAGGAAAAGAAGAAGTCCAAAGGTTCCCTATAAAATCGGATTTTGCGATCCTCGCAAAATCCCACCTTCATTCTTCACTTTTCATTCTTCATTCTTCATTATTCACTATTTATCGCGAAAGGAGCCCCATATGCGCGACCCCTACAAAGTTCTTGGCATTTCCCCGAACGCTACCGACATTGAGGTAAAGAATGCCTACCGTGCGCTTGCACGCAAATACCATCCCGACAACTACGACTCCTCCAACCCCCTCGCCGAGCTTGCCGACGAAAAGATGAAGGAGATCAACGAGGCATACGACGAAATTATGAATATGCGAAAGGGCGGCGCACACGCCTCGGGCGCGGGCGCACAGGGCGCGAATGCTTACAGCACGAACGCCGAAGGCGCAAGCGGTGCCTATCGCACCGAGTTCAACGCCATCCGCGACCTCATCAACCGCCGCAGAATGAAGGAGGCGGAGACCGCGCTTGCCCGTATGCCCGCCTCGGCAAGAGTTGCCGAGTGGCACTATTTAGAATCCCTCGTGCTGATGCAGCGCGGCTTTGTCAACGACGCGATGCGTGAGCTTGAGATCGCCTGCTCGCTCGACCCCGATAACGTGGAATACCAACAGGCAAAGCAGATGTTCAACCAGACTGCCGCAGGCTACGGCAGGACCTATGGCGGAAACACGACCTACCGCCGCGGCGGATGCGACGCGTGCGACGTTTGTAACGGTCTCATTTGCGCTGACTGCTGCTGTGAATGCATGGGCGGCGACCTCATCTCCTGCTGCTGATGAAACAGACGAAAAAGCTCACGCTTTCCGCGATGCTCGCGGGGCTCTCGGTGGTGCTGCTTCTCCTTGGAAGCTTTATTGAGGTCGTCGACCTCTCCGCCGCCGCGATCGCCTCCTTCCTCGTCGTCTTTGCCTTCTTGGAGCTTGGCACGGGATACGCCGTTTTGCTTTGGGCATCAGCGTCGCTCCTCTCGCTTTTGCTTTTCCCCGGCGGTGCCTCGCTCCTTTACGCAGCGCTCGGTCTTTACCCGCTCTTAAAGGCGCTTTTAGAACGGCTCGCCCCGCCCCTTGAATGGGCGTTGAAGATGCTCACCTGCAACGCGGTGCTTGCCGTCTATATCCTCGTCGGCAAATTCGTTTTGATGCTTCCCGACGAGATACTGTCGGGCTGGATGCTTTGGGTATTCATTCCGCTTGCCAACCTCACCTTTATTCTTTACGATATTGCGATGAGCCGCCTCATCACCCACTACTCCCTGCGCCTTCGCCCCCGCATCGCGAAATTCTTAAAATAAGAAAGTGATTAGTGACGAAAAGAGCGCAAGGCGCTCTTAGTGACCGGAAGCTCACTGCGGCTTCTGTGATGCGAGGCATCACTCACCACTTTTTTCGGAGAAAAAACTATGAAAATCAGCTTTGTATCCCTCGGCTGCTCCAAAAATCTGACCGATACGGAAATTATGCTTGCACACCTCGTTAAGGCAGGGCACGAGATCACCCCCGAGCCCTCCGAAGCAGACGTGGTGGTGCTCAACACCTGCGGCTTTATCGAAAGCGCCAAGAATGAATCCATCGAAAACATCCTTGACCTTGCGTGGCTGAAGGAAAACGGCACACTCCGCGCCATTGTTTGCACGGGGTGCCTTGCCGAGCGCTACCGTGAGGAAATTATGAAGGAGATGCCCGAGGTGGATGCCCTGCTCGGCGTTGGATCGCTTGAAAAAATCACCGATGCCGTTGAAGCTGTGGCGAGGGGTGAAAAATACACCGCGTTTTCAGACAAGGAAGCTTCGCCGCTCGGCGGTGACCGCGTTCTCACCACACCCGAATACACCGCGTACCTCAAAATCGCTGAGGGATGCGACAACCGCTGTACATATTGCGCCATCCCGCTTATCCGCGGCCGTTTGCGCTCCCGTCCTATTGAGGACATCGTCAAAGAAGCCAAGGAGTTAGAGGCTCTCGGCGTAAAGGAGCTG
>JAZOSE010000061.1:0-14044 GCA_045656965.1 Eubacteriales bacterium | reverse complement strand
AGCAAGCCTTGCGCTCATAGCAGTTCTCCCTTTCCTTCGCGCGTTTTTACGAGAGTATTGTAGCACAAGCGCGTGGGCATGTCAAGATATAGACGGAAAGTATTGATTTTTCAAAGCAAAAGCGATATAACGTGGGCTCTTTACAGCCTCACAAGCAAAAACGGGATAAGCTAAGGCTTATCCCGTTTAAAATTTTATTTAAAGCTCGTAGTCAAACGCGGCGCGCGAGGCAACGGCGGGGCGAACGAGCCCGTCGGCTACGGCAACGTGGAGGGGATGGGTGGCGTACGCCGCGAGCGCCGCGGCGCTCGAAAAGGTGGAGTCCATCATAAGATCTCCCGTCGAGGAGGGAAGCCCCTCGGTGATGATGTGCATCTCTAAAAGCCCGTCGATCTTGCCGACGAGGCCCTCGAGCGCCTCTTTGATCTTTAAGGCGCACGCCGTTTTCTCGGCAACGTCGTCCTTTAATTTCCAGATAATCATATGCTTAACCATAGTTTACCTCCTTGGCGGGCGGTGTTTTTTCTTTTTTCGTGAAAACGTGGTATTTGAAGATGGAAACGACGTTCGCGCCAAGCTCAATGGAGTAGGAGAGCGTGGCGAAAAGCGCCGCGTGGGTCAAAATGTTGAAAAGGACGGACAGAACCGTGGGCGCGAGCATCAAAAAGCGCACCGCCTTTAAGCTTCGGATGCGGAAGATGAAGGCGTATCCGATCAGACCCACAAGGAAAAGGAGGTCGAGCGGCTGTGCCGACTTCATAATGCCGAGGTTGATGATGAGATAGGAGGCAAGCGAGAGCCCCGAAAAGAGAAACGCCCAAAAAATCGGTGCCTTTGTGCCCTTTTTTTCGTATAAAAAGAAGGTTAAAGTTCTTCCGAGCCCGATGACCAGCCCCACCATAGCGAAGAACTGCTTGGTAAAGAAATACGAGGTGATGAGGAAAACGATGCAAAGGAACTGGAAAAGAAGATACCTTTCCTTTTTCCTTACAAAGTAGGAGATCGCCACGAATATCATGGCGAAAAAGCTTGCAATCAAAGCGAGAACACGATTGTCCATACGAAGAACCCTTAAAACTTCCTTTTGTGAAATACACAGCAAATTATAGCACGAAGCGCGCGCGATGTCAACAAGCGATGAAGACTTTTCGCGCGCGTGTTTTGTACTTTCGTTTTAATTTAGATATTTGTCGGCGTAGCCTACAAGCAGCTTATAGTAGGAAAGGTGCTTCAAGGGGTTTTGAAGAAGGGAATGGTCGGAGCGCCTAAGATAAACGAGGTCGTAAGGGACACCGTTTTCTTCGAGTGCTTCCGTCAGCGCCTCGGCGTTTGCGATGGGAACGGTGGTGTCGCGCGCGCCGTGAATGAGGGCGGTGGGCGGTGCGTTTTCGGTGACGAAAGAAACGGGAGAGACCGAGGCGAGAATGCCGCGCGCTTCTCCGTTTTGGAGCATTTCGTCGGTGAGGGTAACGCCCGAAAGAAGCGAGCCGATGCGCAAGGTCATATCCTCACTCCAAGAGCCCGTCGAAATATCGGCAGGACCTGCCATAGAGGAGACAAAGGCGATGGGGAGCGGTGCGCTCTCGGCGCGCGAGTAGGCGTAGAGAAGCGAAAGGTGCGCGCCCGCGGAGTAGCCCGAAAGCCCCGCCTTTTCCACCGTCACGCCGCGCTCGGCGGCGAACGCCTTGATTTTTTCAAGCGCCGCGGAAATTTCGTTCATCACCGTGAAAACGGTGTAGCGTCCGTCGTTTTCCTCGCTTCTTAGCGTGTAGTTCATCGTGGCGGCGATATATCCGCGCGAGGCGAGGATGCGACAACGAATCGCCTCCTCCTTTTTGTCGCCTCCCATCCACGAGCCACCGTGAATAAAGAGAACGGCACCCGCTTTTTCGCCCTCGGCGTTTTTCGGCATATAAATATCTAATGTGTTTTGGCTCTCCTCACCGTACGGCACCTCGCGGTGAATGCCATAGCCCGAAAAGAAGGAGAAAATAAACAAAGCCGCTGGCAAAATGACAGCTAAAATAAGAAAAATGCAAAGAATTCTTTTCATAAGCACGCCTTTTCTCGCGGTTTGAGGAGGTTTTTAAAAGCGCTCCCTTGCCGCCTTTATTTCATTTGCACAGGGAAGCGCGTTTCGCAACGGGGGCAGGTGAGGTAAAAGCTTCCGCTTTTTTTAGGGAAGCGCAGTCTTGCTGCGCAGGCGGGGCAGGTGGCAAAGCCGTGGCGGCGGTCGGGAAAAAGGCGGCGGCAAAGCGCTTTTATTTTTAAGGGGAGGAAAAGCACGATGCGTTTGGTCACTCGGTTTTCCTTCGCGCGCGCGGCGAGGTTAGCCGACAAGACGCGGTAAACGCTGAAGGCGGCGACGGGCAGGGCGCATAGGAGCAGCCAAAGGCTTTGAAGCACGGCGCCCAGCACGGTCAGGACGGTAAGAAGGATCAGCAAAAGAACGAAAAGAAGGTCGGGGCGAAAATAAATTTTAAATTCCCTTTTCATAGTGTGTCTCCTTTTTGCCGTTTTTCCTATTTTAACATATAGAAAATGAAAAGTCAAGAAGCCTTCCGCCGACAAAATTTGCGCTTTTCTCTTGAAAAAGGGCGGGGGAAGGTGTATAATGGGGGAAGTGAAGAATGAATAGTGAAGAGTGAAGAATGGGGAAAGAGGGTTAGGTCTATGTTAAATAAAAATAATTTTTTGCGCCTTTTGTGCGCGTTGCTGGCAATTCTTTGCGTGCTTTCGCTTGCCTCGTGCGACCTTGCGGCATTTTTGCCTGAGGGCCTTTTCGGTGACGGGGGCAAGAGCGGCGACGGGGGCGACAGCTTCCACAGCGGAAGCGAGGACGTGGTTAAGAGTGATTTTGAGAACACCTACCGCGACCAGCTGAACGAAAACGAGCTTTCGGTGTACGATGCCGTTGCCGCCGCTGAGGCGGGCGAAAGCGTCTTTCATATCGCGCTTGCCGAGCCCATCGTGCTTTGCTCGGGCAGAGAGCCGAACGAAAAGGAAAAGGACGACGCCTCCGAGCGCGTTTCCTACTGGGTGACCAACGCGCTTTACGCGGTTTGGTTAGATTGCCCCTACCTTTTCTGGCTGGAAACCGGCAATTATACCTACTCCTATTCGATGGTGCCCGATAAGAGCGGCACCTATCGCATCAAGGACATCAAGGTAGAGGTCGAGGAGCGCGCCAACGCCGCCTCGGCATCGGTCTATAAAACGAACATTGATAACCAGCTTTCGACGCTCGCGCTTTCGAAGGCGACCGACTACGACACCGTCGTTGCCATCAACGACTACCTTTGCTCGCTGATTACGTACGACCTTGACGCGCCCAACCGCCAGAACGTGTACGGTGCGCTTCGCGAGAAGAAATGCGTTTGCGAGGGCTATGCGCACGCCTTTAAGCTTCTTTGCGATAAGTTTGGCATCGACTGCGTTTCTATCGTCGGTACGGGCTACTCGGACGGCGAGAGCGAGGCGCATATGTGGAATGCCGTTCGCCTTGACGGCAAGTGGTACGCGGTGGACGTGACCTGGAACGACCAGGAGAGCAAAAACACGAAAAACGGCTTCCTGCTCGTTGGCAGAAACACCGAGATTTTCGGTGATACTTTCAAAGAAAGTCACGTTACCGAATACACGCGCGGAACGAGCAAGGTCTTTGCTTCTCCCGCCATTTCGGCAACGGCATACAAAAAATAAGTTGGAAAGCAAACAATGATTTACAAAAACGAGAGATTTGAAGAAGAACGCGCCCTGTACGGTGCGCGCGACGTGGTGCTTGAGGGCTGTGCCTTTGAGGGAGAGGCGGACGGAGAGAGCGCCTTGAAGGAAAGCGAGGGCGTGCTTGCTACGGGCACGCGCTTTGCTCTGCGCTATCCGCTTTGGCACGCCGTGGGCGTGCGCCTTGTTGACTCGGTGATGACCGAGACCTGCCGCGCGCCGCTGTGGTACGCGAGCAGCGTTTCTCTTGAAAAATGCCGCTTGCGCGGCGTGAAGGCGGTGCGCGAATGCACCGACGTATCCTTGACGGACGTGGATCTCGAAAGCGCGGAGTTTGCTTGGCGCTCGCGCGGCATCAGGGTCAAGAGAGGAAGCATCGCGGGCGAATACGCCTTTTTTGAGAGCGAGCATATCAAGATCGACGGTCTTTCCTTTGGGGGAAAATATTCCTTTCAATACACCCGTGACGTAGAGATCAAGAACGCCGTCTTAAAGACCAAGGACGCCTTCTGGCACGCCAAGAACGTGACGGTGACCGACTCGGTCATTGAGGGCGAATACCTCGGCTGGTATGCGGAGAACATCCGCTTTGTGCGCTGTACCCTGCGCGGCACCCAGCCGCTTTGCTATGCGAAGGGCGTTGTCCTTGAGGACTGCGTGATGGAAAACGCCGCTCTCGCCTTTGAAAAAAGCGAGGTAAACGGCAACGTGCTTGGAAAAATCGACAGCGTGAAGGCGCTCGGCGCGGGTACGCTCGTTTGCGACGAGTGCGGCGAGATCCTTCCCGAAAACGACGGAAGCGTCGGCTTCGGCACGCTCACCGTGCGCAAGGAGGAGATATGACCGAAAAGCATCTTTTTGAGCTAAAGGATCTCTTTTTCCGCGTGCGCCAGTTTTATTTCGGCGCGGGCAGAGACGCGCTCGCCTCGGCGGGCGTGGACAAGGGCGAAACGGCAGAATACGTTGCCGCTCTGAAAAAAGAAGAGGCGGCGATCGGCAAGGAGGAGGGCAAGCCCCTCGCGCCCGATGCCGACGAAATGCTTCTTTATACCGTGACCGAGATTAAAAATGCCCTTCTTGCCAAGGACTACCGCATGGCAGGCGATCTTGCCGAGCTTGGCACGCGCCTTTGCGGCGTGTACGCCTTTCCCGCCATCTCCCGCAAGCGGTTTTTTGAAAAGCAGATCAAGCCCCTGCGCGACAAGCACGGCGACGGGCTTTTTTCGGAGCAAGAGGAGCGCTTCTTGAAGGAAAAGAATACTCCCGTCGTCCTTTCGCCCTCCTTTTCCACCCGTATGCGCGGCGCGCGCTACTACGAGGAGGACGGCGACGCTGAGATGTTAGAGGCGCACCCTGTGATCTATGCGCTCTTTGCCGTCCTCGGTATGCTTCTTTTTGTCGGTGCGATCGTGCTTTACGCTCTTTTCCTTGACGGAAACGGTGCGCTCGACATTGTCGGCTACCTTGGTGCCGCGCTCGTGGGCGTGGGACTTTTCAGTCTTTCGGCGGCGTTTGTGCATCAGTATATGGGGCATAGGCTCACCCTTACGCTTTTTGCCCTCGGTGCGCTTTTCGCGGCGCTGTCGGTCATTCTGTAAAAATAGAAAACGGAGAAGGAAATTTCTCCGTTTTTTGTTTTTTACAGCATTTTTAAAAGCTCGCGGAAGGCAAAGTCCACCGCTTGCGCGCGCACGCTTTCGCGGTCGCCGTCAAAGTGCGCGGTGGCGCTTCTTGTGCCGCTTGGTGTAGAGAAGCCGAAGCAAACAGTGCCGACGGGCTTTTCGGGCGTGCCCCCAAGGGGTCCTGCGATGCCCGAGATGCCAACGCCGACCTCTGCCGATGCTGCCCTTGCACAGCCCTTTGCCATTTCGCGCGCGGTGCTTTCGCTGACAGCGCCGTGCTTCTTTAGCGTGTCGGGCGAGACACCGACGAATTTGATCTTTGCCTCGTTGGCATAGGTAACGAAGGAGGCGTCGAAAACGCCCGACGCGCCCGAAACGTTCACAAGGCGCGCCGCCGCAAGCCCTGCGGTACAGGACTCTGCGAAGGAAATGTGGAGCTCTTGCTCCGAAAGTGCTTTGACGAGCAGCTCCTCTAACGGTAAAGTATCAAGACTCATAGCTTACTTCTCGCTTTCTTCTGCTGAAATTTTGCCGAGATACGCAAAGCGCACGCGGCGGGAGGCAAGCTCG
Source organism: Eubacteriales bacterium (assembly GCA_045656965.1). Lineage (GTDB taxonomy): Bacteria > Bacillota > Clostridia > Oscillospirales > CAG-272 > UBA1740. Next base: position 8,129 of record JAZOSE010000061.1, on the reverse strand, counting down.
GCGCTCTCAACGGTGACGCGAATGCACTCGGAAAGCTGAAGCGTCTCTCCGTCGATGCGCGCGGTGAGCGTGTCCTCGTCGGTCAAAGAGCCGAAGGGAAGAGTGTCGAGCGGGATCAGACCCTCGGCGGTGTTGTCAAGCATAGCGAATACGCCGAAGGAGGTAATGCCGCTGACGGTTGCCTCAAACTCCTCGCCGATATGCCCCTCTGCCCAAAGGGCGGTGTAGAGCGCGTTCATCGCACGCTCGGCGGCAAGGGCGCGAAGCTCGCTTTCACTTGCGGCGACGGCGGCGCGGCGGGCATACGCCGCGTATTTTTTACTATCCTCGCCCGAAAGAAGCACCGCTTTGATCATGCGGTGGGTGGCAAGGTCAGAAAGACGGCGAATGGGAGAGGTAAAGTGACAGTAATGGGTAAGGCCTAAACCGAAGTGGTCGGCTCGCCTTTCGGAGTAGCTCGCCTTGGACATCGTGCGGAGCATCGGGATCGCCACAGCGTCTGCCTTCCCCTTTTCCTTTGCCTCGGCAAGCACCTCGGAAAAGGCGAGCGTGGAAAGCGGCTCACGCGAGAGGGGCGAGGGATCGATGCCGAGAAGGTAAAGGTATTTTTTGAAGAAGGAGAGCTTGTCGGCGGGCGGCTCCTCGTGCACGCGGTAAACGAGAGGACAGCCCTTTTCGGTAAGAAGTCGTGCCACGCCCTCGTTTGCCGTGAGCATAAACTGCTCAATAAGGCGCTCCGAGATGCCGCGCTCGCGGCGGACGATCTCTTGCGGGTATCCATATCGTCGAGAAGGAAATAGGGCTCGGCGGCTTCAAAGTCGAGGTAGCCGCGCTCGCGCGCGTTCTTTTCTAAAATCTCATACAGCTCCTTCATCAAAAAGAGCATTTTGTAAACCTTATTATACTTTTCCGCGTATTTTGATTTTCGCTCGTGGGCGAAAATATCGTTGACCTCGGAGTAAACGCCGCGCACGTCGCTACTTATAATGCCTTTTTCTATACGCGTTTTCAGGATGCGCCCCTGTTTATCCAAGCTGATATGCGCCGACAGGGTGTACTTGTCCTCGCCCGCGTTTAACGAGCAGGCACCGTTTGAGAGCGCTTCGGGGAGCATCGGCACGACCTCGTCGGCAAAATAAACGCTGGTGCCGCGCTTCATTGCCGCGCGGTCAAGCGCGGTTTTGGGACGGACGTACTCGGAAACGTCGGCAATATGCACCGAAAGAAGATACCCTTCGGTCGTTTTCTTCAAGGAGACTGCATCGTCAAGGTCCTTGGCGCTTTCGCTGTCGATGGTGAGAATGGGCCCTTCCTCTATCGCGCGCCCCTCATTAGACAGGGGGAGAGCGGCGAGGCGCTCTGCCTCTTCCTCGACACCGGGCTCGAACTCTCTTTCGATATTCATTTCGGAAAGAAGGCTCTCGCGGTTGGCAAAAAAGGTGGAGGCGGGGCCAAAGGAGCGAAGGAAGGAAAGAAGGATCTCTCCGCGCACGCGCTCGACGGCGCACTCGATCTTGTCGCCCTCTTTTGCCTCGCACCGCTCTAAAGGAAGAAGCTCGGGGAAGTGGGTGGAGTCGGGCACGAGGAAATAACGCCTCCGATACGAGCGAGAGCCGCGCACGCGCTCGCCGATCAGCGTTCCGACGACCGTTTTTGCCGATTTTTCAACAATTTCGGTCACGCGCCCCTCGATGCCGGAGGGGAATTTTTCGCGGTAGGTGATGCGAACGGTGTCGCCGTGCAGGGCGCCTTTCGTTTCGTGCTTCGGGATAAAAACGTCCTCCGAGAGCCGCCCGCTTTCGTCGCGCACGAAGCCGAAGCCGCGGCGCGTGCCCAAAAAGGTACCCACGGCGGTTTTTTCGCCACGCCTTTTAGGACTTTTGTTTATATGCTTTTTTCTTTGATGGGTCTTATAGCTTTCTCTGAGCCCTTTTCTTTTCTTCATAACGGCTCCTTTCTTTTTTAGTGTTTACGGAAGAAGGTGAATAAAACAAAAATACCGCAAATTTCAGCAGAAATCCACGGTATTTTTTGATGATCTTTTTTATTGCTGGTTCTTGAAAATATCAAGGAAGCCAACGTTTCTCGAGGAGGGCATTGCCGCACCGTCCTGAAGAATGAATGCTAAAAGCGAAAGGATCATAAAGAGCGCACCGATAACGGTGGTTGCGCGAGAGAGGATCTTGTCGATTCTCTTGCCCGTGTCCTTGCCGAAAAAGGTTTCAGCGCCGCCGGCGATGGTGCCGGAAAGACCGTAAGATTTACCGTGCTGCATCAAAACAGCGATTACGAGAAGCACACCCAAAACGAGAAGTGCAATCTGAAGTGCCAACATTTATTTTGCCTCCTTAGGTATCGTTTGGCGGTATGGCATAACACCGCATCATATCAATATGCCTATTGTAGCATAGCTTTTTCGAAAAAGCAAGACTTTTTTTGAAAAAAACGAAAAATTCTTTTTGGAAGGTTTTTCCGCACGCATATAAATTAAATGAAGGAACGCTTCGGGCGAAGAGCATTCTGCACGACGACGGAGCAGGTCGCGGGAGAATACTGGCGCGACATCATGATCTTCGAGCCGATGTCTCTGAGCGTTTTCGCGTCAGGCAGAGGCAGGTTTCCGTACTCGCCCGCATTGATCTGTGCGCTCTTGGAGAGGATGGTGCAGTATCTTTCGTAAAGGTCGGAGGAGAGGACGGCGTAAAGCCCGTGAAGAAAAGCGGAGTCCATCTCGCGTCCGTCGGCGTAGTCGATATAGTTGATCTTGTTGTGCGTGCTGATATAGGGGAAGCGGGGAAGCTGAGGGGCAAGATAGACCGAGCAAAGCAGGTGGCGACGGTCGCTCTTGGCGGGCACGCGCTTGATAAAGAGCATATTTTTGTTCTTTTGTGCGAGCGAGGGGATCACGGGGATCACGTATTTTTCGGTGGGCAGGCGCGTGAGTCCCGCCACGATGTTTTTGGGATGGATGAGGGGGATCGCACCGTCCACAGCGCTCTCGCGGATCTGGTCGGGATAGCGCGACTCGATGGTAAGACCCGTTCTCATTTTAAGACCGAGCGAGCTGATGGTCTCGGGGAGCGACTCCACGCGCTCGACGATCTCCGCCTCCTCGGCGGATTTGAGGAGAAGAAGTGCGCCGCTTTGGGGGTTGACGATGCGGCTGTAAGGGAAGGGGGGAAGCTCGCTTACGGGAGCATCGTCCTCCTCCTTTGCCGAGGACGTGATCTTCAAGGTCGCCTCCTCGGGAAGCTCGCCCTTCTTGAAGGCGAGGAGCATATGGGAGCGCGTTTCCTCGCCGCGCGCCTCGTTCTTTGCCTTGGAGGCGAAAAGGTGCATCGCGGTGATGTACGCACGCTCGCTGATAAAGCGGCGGAGCTTTTCGATATAAACGCCGTTTGCGTATGCGGTGGGAATAAGAGCCGCCATCTCGCCGCCCTCGGAAAGAGAAGCCGCGCCGAGCGCAAGGAAGATGAAGGCAAGGTCGGTGGCACCCTGCGCCAGCTCGCCCAGGGCAAGCACCTCGGGGGAGTCCTTCGCCATAAGGGCGCTTGAGGGGTTCATAACGACGTAGTCGTATCTGTCCACTGCCGAGGAGAGCAGATCGCCGCGAAGAAGAGGCTGCGTGGCAAGCACGAAGTTGGTTTCCTCGATGCGATAGGTAAGGCGCACGCCGTAGTCGTGGCGGCACTTCTTGCGCAGGCGCGCAAGGTTGTTTTTGAGCATGGGGAGCATTAAGGCGTCGTCCTCATAGCAGGTGAGTTCCACCTCGCCAACGCCGCCCGCCGGGCAGATGCGCTCCAGCGCCGCGGCGGCAAGAATGCCTGTGCCTGCACCGGCGTCAAGCAGAGTGACCTTTTCCTTCGGCACAATATGAAGCATTCCCGCAAGAAGCGCGGCGGTGCTTCTTTTGGTGAAGAAACGGCCGATACGGACGTTTTCCTCCTTGGATTTCTCCCGAATGAGCTTTTTGGTGTTGCGAACGGCAAGCTTAAGCATAAAGGTCACCTCGTGTTTTTTGCGGCAAAATTTATCTGCCGAAATCTATTACTTGTATTATATCAAAAATCTGTCGCTTATGCAATAGAAAAAGCAAAATATTTTTCTTTTTTCATCCCTTTTTCGCCCGCAGGGATTTTTTTCCTTTGCCCCCTTGCATATTTAGATAAAAAATGTTATAATGTATCTGTACGGTCAATTGCGCGCGCCCGCCTCTCGCGTGCGCGCCTATATAAATAAAAAATGAAGAAAACCGCAGGGAAGGAGGGTGCCGTATGAACGTTCGGGAAAAAAGCGAAGGAGGCGTGCGTATTTTGCACGTTGGCAACGTGTTTCTTGATAAGCCCGTGCCGCGCCTTCGCCGAGAGGGAAGCGAGAACAGGCGCGAGGAGCTGCGTGACAGCTTTTCCGCTCTTATGCAGGCGGTGGAGGAGCGAAATATTCAGCTCGTCCTTTTCAGCGGCAACCTTGTGGATAACGCCTTTGTGACCAACGACACCGTGGTGTTTCTCGCACGCCAGTTTTCAAATCACCCCACCTGTCAGTTTGTGATCGCGCCCGGCACGAAGGATGCGTACGTCGATGGTAGCATATACCGTTCCCCCCGCTTCGGTAAAAACGTGCATATCTTTACCGAGGAAACGCTTTCGCGTATGGACTTTGACGAGCTTGGCGTCAGCGTGTACGGCTGGGCGATCAAGGACGAGGAAAACCTCGTCTCTCCGCTTGCCGACAAGTGCGTTTTTGACCCTTACCGCCTCAACCTCGTTTGCGGCTACGGAAATATCGACGGCGAGGAGCGCGAGCCCTTCGTTGCCTCGAAGGATATTGCCGCCTTCGGCGCGCATTACGCGGCGCTCTCGGGCTCCGGCAGGCACGATGGATTTCTCCGTCTTGACGGCACCGTCGCTTCCTTGACGGGCGGCTTTGAATGCACCTCCTTTTCTCACAAGGAGCCGGGCGGCGTGAACTACGTGTACGCGCTCCCCTTGGACGACGGCGCGTGGCGCTTGACCACCAAGCGCGTGATCACGGGCATCTACCGCTACGCCGAGGAGAGCATTGACGTGTCCCACCTTCTGAACGAAACGGGGGCGGCGCCTCTCGTTTGCGAAAGGATCAGGGAGAGGGAGTACGGAGAGAAAACGGCGCTTCGCGTTTATCTTCGCGGCACGGTGGCGCCCGAGGCTTCGTTTATTGCGCTTCCCACCGCGGCGGACTACGGTGTTTATGCGATTGAGTTCGTCGATCAGACGGTGCCGACCGACGGTATGGACTGGCTGCTTCACGATATGAGTGCGGGGGGAGAGCTGTATAGGCATCTTTACCGCGCGATGACCGAGGGAACGCCCGAGTCGCGCGCCAGAGCCGCGCGAACCTTCCGTATCGGATATGCGGCACTGGAGGGAAAAGACTTCACACGGCATTAAGACCGAAGAAAGCGTGAGGACGTGTATAGAATAGCCATTTGCGACCCCAGCGTTGCGGACGCGCAGGAGCTTTACAACAAGGTGCATCAGCTTGCCGCCGAAATGAAGCTCGACGTGCGCATCGACAGCTTCCGCTCCGCGCGCGCGCTTTACGACGCGACGAAGGAGCATTCCTACAAGCTCATTCTCCTTGAAACCGAGATCGGCGGAAAAAGCGGCGTGGACCTTGCGCGCCATATCCGCTTTCGCGATAAGGAGACGGAGTTTATCTTCGTAACCTCCAAGGAGGAGTATGCGCTTGCGGCATATTCCGTTTTTCCTGCGGGTTACATTTTAAAGCGCGCAACGCGCGCGCGCCTGTACGAGCCCTTTGCGCACGTGTTCCGCGCACAGAAGGGCAAGAGCTATCTTTTCCGCTCTGCCGACGGCGGCGAGATCGCCATTGCCGCGAGCGACCTTTTTTATATTGAGGTGTTCGGAACGGAGCTCGTTTTCCATTGTCGCGGCGAAAACGTGCACGGCACAGGCTCGCTTGCGGGCGTTCTTGAGGTGCTTCCCGCAGAGAGCTTTTATCGCTCGCACCGAAATTTCATCGTCAATCTCGCCCACGTGCAAAAGATCGAGCGTTACTTTTTCGGTATGCAAAACGGCGAGAAGGTCACCGTTGCCAAAAATCGCTTTACCGAGGCGCGCGCCGTTTTTGAGCGGTATCGCAGCCTATGAAGCCGACGAAAAGCGACCGAAAAATGCAAAAAATTCCATTTTTCAAAAGCCGATCAGGCAAAGAGTGGGAACACAAGAAAAATATGGCAAGTGCATTCCCATTCGTGCGCTATTTTGACCGTTCATAAAAAAGTATTGAAAAGTAGTGCATAATCGTGTACAATACTGTTATCAAACATTTTATTTTATGGAGGCAACTATGCTTACTAAAGGAAAAAACATCCGCGTAGCTAAGTATCTGGTAGTTGTTGTAGCACTTATCGCTGTGCTCGCAATGTGCCTGACTGCTTGCTCGGGACCTGCTGTCAAGGATGTCAAGTATAATGACGGTTCCTTGACCAAAACCGTGTACAACGAGGGCGAGACCTTTGATTGCACCGGTGCGAAGATTACGGTTACATATGAAGACGGCTCTACCAAGGTAGTTGACGTTACTGCGACCATGACCGGTACGGTTGTGCTCAAGGGCGTTGGCGAGAAGGACGTTGCCGTTTCCTATACCGAGGATGGCGCAAGCTTCACCGCTTACATCCCTGTTACCGTTGTAAACCCCACGAAGGATGCTGCCATCGCTGCTCTTAAGACCGATGCCGTTGCATCTGCAAACGCAAACGACAAGGGCGTTCAGAAGCTCATCGACGCTTACACCGCTCTTATCAACGATGCTGCTACCGCAGACGTTGCTGCACTCTCCACCGAGTACACCGCTGCTGTTAAGGCATACGTTGATGCAAAGGCCGCTTGCCTTGCTGTGATCAACGACGCTTCGCTTCTTGAGAACCTGTATGCACAGAACATCGAGAAGGCTGTCACCATTAAGGCTGACGCGCTCGTTCTGTACAACACCGCTACCGAGGCTGCTGCTTTCGCTGAGATCGCAAGTGCTTACGAGCTCGCTATCGCGAAGCTCGTTGCAGACCAGGAGTTCTACGAGGGTAACGACAGCGGCAACGGTCAGATCGTAGACAAGATCGACCTTCTCTACAAGATCGAGGATTACAAGGTGAAAATCTCCAAACGCAAGGATGAGGTTCTTAGCGTTCAGTCCGGTGAAAAGTATGACTACTACAAGCTGAAGTACGAGAACGATCTTAAGAAGCTTGACTACTTCTACAAGTACACCAACCTTGCTATCGATCTTGAGAAGACCGCTAAGATGGTAGAGGAGTTCTACGTCGGCGTTATGAGAACGCCCGTTGACGATATCTACGATATCCTTTGCGACGTTGAGACCAAGCTTGAGATCACCTACTCCGATGCTGCAAAGACTCTTATCGAATCCGTCAAGATCACCTCGAAGAACGACGTTATGGCTGACGGCGAGGGCATCACCGTAATTCCCGCTCCTTACGTAAGCGAGAACGGCACCGTTGCTCTTGGCACCGACACCGTGCTTGCTATGCTCAACAAGATCGCCAACGACACTGATGACATCGACAGCGCATACGAGAAGGCTGTTGAAGAATTTGGTGCTACCAAAATTGATGACTGGATGGCTGCATACAAGCCCTTCGGTGCTTCTGCTACCGCTTCGGCAATCAATCTTGCCGGCTATGTAACGGAGTTCAAGAACGTTTACGCCAAGCTTGCAAAAGCTCAGACCGATGCTGTAGCAGTTATCAACGCTATCGCAGCGATCAACCTCTCCGACGACACCAAGACCGTTGCTGAAAAGCAGCGGATGATCCTGGATGCTTGGACCGCGCTGATCAACTGGAACACCGCTCACGGCGTTCTTTCCGCTGCTACCGCTCCCGTATTTGCTACTGATTCTACCGACGGCTCCGCATATGCTATCGGCTTTGGGGAGACCTTCGCAGGTATCTACTCTCTCGGCCTGAACGGCAACGGCGAGGTTGCAAAGTCTTGGAGCAACTACAACCTTGATAAGGACTTCGTAGTGAAGTACTTCATCCACAACCTTGACGTTCTTCTTGACGCCTCCGTTGTTGGTGAGAGAATCGCTGTTGAAGAGCT
>JAZOSE010000060.1:0-34984 GCA_045656965.1 Eubacteriales bacterium | reverse complement strand
TTCATTTCTTTCCATGTCCACTGCGCCATCGTCATAACCTTGCGGGAAACAGGGCGCTTCGTTTTGTTTTGCGACATGTATTTTTTCTCCTTTTTATTATTAGAGTGTCTTTATTGCTTGTTCTGCTCTTCTAAGCGAGCTTCTTCGGGAGTCTGACCGTCCTTGAGCGTCTTCATACCGAACTCCAATCTCTTACGAGAAAGCTCTTGGTTGATTACGCTGATATAGTCCTGCATAGCGCTGACGGCATCTTTACCGTCGTTGTATGCGGCAAGGAAAGCAAAGTTGGTATAACGGCTGATGATATAGCTTCCGGGATAGTTGGGGATTGCGGCAAGGTGATCAAACTGAGCAAGCAGACCGGAAAGCTCGGTAGCACTCCAGGAAAGCTCACGCAGACCCTGCAGGTTTGCCGTAGCATATTTTGCGGCAGGACCTACTAAGGCAACCATCTCGTTACCGTAGCGGGACTGAACGTCACCGGTGGACTGCCACTGCATATACTTCCAAGTAGCTTCCTCGTTTCTACAGCCATGAAGCATAACCGTTGCGGTTACCGTTACAATGGAATCTCTGTTGACAGTACCGTCGGCGCGGACCGTACCGGGCACGTTGGTAAATTCCCAAAGGCCTCTGACCTCAGTTGCGAATACCGTCAACTGATTGTACATAGTTACGTAATCAGCAACCAGAATGGGAAGCTCACCCGTTCTGAAACGGTTAGGACCGTCGAAAGAATAGGGGAAGGAATAGTCGGTGTAAAGGCGCGTGGTGTACTGGAAGGAGTTAAGCGCGATGTCGGTATCGAGACCGATAGCGGCGCCTGCATAATCGTAATCGTCAAGGTACTTCCATTGGTTACCGCCGAACTGATATAAGAACATGCTCATTGCCGTGCCGTAAGTAAGACCAACTGCCATGTTGTTAGCCTGAAGAACGGGAATGGCGGCAAGAACGTCGTCCCACGTTTCGGGAACGTCGATCTCAAGCTCTGCCAAAATGTCCTTGCGGTAGAACATCATAGCAACGTTTGCCTGCTCGGGCAAGCCATAGGTTTTTCCGTTAAGGCTGATCGGGATCATGGTTGCGGCGTTAAAGTTGATCGTGTTAGGATCTACCTCGTTGCCGTCCTTGTCTAAATATACCGTCTTATAGCCGACAACGTTACCTTCAACATCCTTCACGGGACAATCTGTCTTGTACGTTGCATAACCGAGAACGGCATCATAGCCGGGTTTGTCTTCAATACTGATAATAGCGTTACGAATCGCGTAGTTGATGGTGTCGGCTGCACCAAGACCGATGTAAGCATCGGGACCCTTTTGGGCAAGAACCGAAGGAAGAAGCGTACCGCCTGCAACGAGCTTAAGGTCTACGGCGATGCCGGAATCAACGGTAAAGTCGTTGGTGATAAGGTTCTTCCAGATCTGGGACTGGTCACGACCGTAGGCAAGCCATACGGAAATGCTCTCGTTAGTACCTGCGGTGGATTCCTCGGTAACACCCATTGCGTCGTAGTCAACAAAGAAGCTGGCCACGAAGGAGCGAAGCTCAAACCAAAGCGACTTGAAGAAGCCGGAGGCGGGCTTGCCAAGCTCTGCGCCGGGGGCTACGATCTTATAGTAGTCAACGGTAATGGACTGAGACTTTGCACTGTTGATCCATGTACCGAGCGTACCGATGTAAGACTTAAGGTTGGTCAGGTTGCCCGCGATCTCGTCCTCATCCTTCATTCTTTCAAGGAGGTCGGCGATCGTGCGGAGGGTAGCAATATTCGAGCCCGTCGTTCCGCAGATCTTCTCAAGCGCGTCTGCCTGTGCGTAGAGAATGTCGGACTGAATGCCGAGCTGATCTACCGTTTGAGGCATGATGCGGCGGAAGCCGTAGTCGCGATACTCATCGGGGTCAGCACCCGTGAGCTTCATAATTTCAAGGTAGCAACTATTTATTTTGGAAAGAGAGTTTTCAATGGTATTAAGGATTTCAGCCATGCCACCTAAGCCAACTTCAACGCGAAGCTTGTAGGTGACACCGGACTTAAAGTAGAACTCCAGCGTTTTTTCGCCATTGTTCATCGCATCAAGCTGCCAGTCATCCGAGTAATTGAAGCGCGTGTAATAGCACTCTTCGTAAGGAGCGGTAGGAGTACCATCCGCAAAGCCATACATACCGTCCGAGCTGGAAAGCTTGATAACGCGGCTGGCAAACATACCCTGAAGCGCGCTCTGCTTAAAGCGACTTACGATATTGTAAATGCCGTCAGCGGGAACGGTGAACACATATTCTGCCCACTGACCGGTGGTGTTGTAGCTGGAAGCGCCGATAACGTTGAGCTTCTGGCTAAAGGCATCGATAGGTGCGTTTGCAGCATTGGAGCGATCGGAAGAGGGATAGACCGCACTGTCGGAAACAAAGTCGGGAGTTTCAGCTCTCAAATAGATCTCGGAGCCGGCGGGCGCATTTTGATAGCCCTTCTCTGCCCATTCCTTCTTGTAGTCATCGAGAGTCTTTGATTCCTCGACGCAGAAAAGCGTCATAGACTTGATGGCGAATGCCTCTTTTCCGCAAGCTAAGGAGACGGTACGGGTGCCTTCCTCAAAGTAGAACTGGAACGCTTCGTTGTAGAAGCCATCCGTATCGGTGCACTCATACGTCAAATATGTAGGCGCCTGCTCGATCGTTGCACGGATATCGTTTTCCGCAAGGTCAACGCGGAAGCTGTGATTGCCGTTTTCATCAACGATGGGCTTGCCATTCTTATCGGTGTAGTTGTACTTCCAAACCTTGCTGAACGAAAGCGCACGTGCCTCGTCGAAAGGAATCGAGCCGTCAATATACAGCTTTCTTTCGATGGACGACGTTGTTCCATCAAGAGGATAATACTCAATGCGAATGCCGTAAAGACCGGCTTGCTCGGCAGAAACATTGAGCGTCCAGGTTACCGTACCCGAGCCGGGAAGCTTCAAAAGATCGACGGCATTGCCGGCGGCGTCAAGAGCGCCTACCACCTTTTCCGCCGAATTGCCATCAAGCATATCGGACTCCGTGTAGTTGAAGATGTCAACAGAAATCTCGACACCCTCGCGTTTTACTGCACCGTCTTGCTGTACACCCGTCAGGTACTCAAGATACGTATCGGCCGTTAAGGACGCCAATATCTCAGCATACGACGAGTCGCCCTTTGCAGCAGCTGCGGCGGGAACGCTGACACAGAACCCACCCACAAGCAGCAAAAGAGCCAAAAACAGCGCAACAAATCTGGTTTTGCGTGTTCTTTTCATCTACTCTTTCCTCCTGAATTTTCAAAATACGCAACATATTACAGACCATTTGGGCATAGTAATCCCTAATGATGCTGTTTTTACCCGTATATGTTACCATATTTTATCTTAAATGTCAAGCACTACTCTTGCTCTTTTCAGCATAAAATCAACAGAAAAGCCTCACATTTTCATCATCCGGCACCCCCTATTTTTACCACTCATACCATTTTTTGCCTATTTTGTCGTTTGTTCATTATGCGAATGTAATTTTTAATTACTAGAAAAAATAAAAAATGCTGATTTTCCAAGGGTTTTTAACCGTTTTAGGAAAAGTCAGCATTAAAGGTAATTTATATTTACTTTTTGTCGTATGAACCACAGTATATTATAGTTTGCAATTTGACGCTTTTCATTGTCAAATTGCACAAATTTACGCCGTTTTTTTCTACGTTTCGGCATTTTGCACAAATTGATTTTTTTGAGCATTTTTTCGGTTTTTACAGGCCAGTTACCGTTTTACATCCTCAAAAACCTCTATTTCACCGCCGAGCATCACGCGGTCTCCGCTATAAAAGACCGCGGATTGGCCGGGAGTAAGTGTGGACGCCTCACCGCCGAGCACCGCGAGCCATTTGCCGTTTTCCGTCCGCGAAAGGCGAACGCTTATAGGCTTTGCAAGATACCTAATCTTTACGGAAAGGTCTATTCCGTTTGCCGCCTCTTGCTCTTCCAACCCCGAAAAGATAGGCGAAGCCACATAAAACTCTTTGCTGAGCCTGGGCGATCTCGCTAAAACGATTTGATTGGTGGCAAGATCAAAGCACTGCACGAAAAGGCGCGCATCGGCGGAAACGCCAAGCCCCTTTCTTTGTCCCACCGTATAATGATGAATCCCCTTATGCTCCCCAAGCACCTTTCCTGTCTCATCAATGAAATTTCCTTTGGGCATAGCTCCTGCCATGCGGTCGATATACTGTGCGTAATCTTCGCCCTGCACAAAGCATATTTCCTGGCTTTCCGGACGGTCTGCTGCGGCGATTCCCTGCTCCTTTGCCGTTTCCTTTACGTCTGTTTTCAACAGATCACCAAGCGGAAGAATAAGCTTTGCAAGGATATGCTGCGGTAAACGATAAAGCATATAGGACTGATCCTTGCGAGCGTCCACGCCCATAACTACGGCGTATCTTCCGTTTTCCCGGCATACGCGCGCGTAATGACCTGTAGCTATATAATCAAAGGAAGATTTCATTGCCTCCTCGTAAAGAAGGCGAAGCTTCACCGCCTCGTTACACAGAACGCAAGGGTTTGGCGTTTTTCCCCTTCGGTAGCAATCCACGAAGTTGGTGATCACGGTTTGGCGGAACACCTCTTCCGCATCTATCACGCGAAAAGGCACGGAAAGCGACTCGGCACACGCTCTCGCCTCCTCTACCTCCGTGTAGCTATGCATTTTCAGTACCGCGCCTTCAACGAAATACCCCATTTCGCGCAAGCGCGTAACGGCATAGGTGCTATCAAGGCCGCCACTCATACCGAGCAAAACCCTTTTCACATTGCTTCCCTCCTTCCTTTTCGTACGTAACTATTTTATAACAAAACTTCATTTTTTTCAATAGTTTTGTGTTTTTTTGTTCTCTTTGTTTTCTTACATGTATATTCTTGTTTTTTCGCCGCTAATCGCTTGACAAAGTGTGCGTTTACCGATATAATATGGACAGAGTCTTATTTTAACATACTGTAAGGAGATTGTTATGTACTATATTGGTGTAGATCTCGGCGGCACGAACATCGCCGTCGGCATCGTAGACGAAAGCAAAAACATCGTTCTTAAGGGTAGCGTTCCCACCGGCGCACAGCGCGAGGGTGAGCTGATCGTTAAGGATATGGCGGCTTTGGCTGAAAAGCTTTTAAAGGCGGCCGGCATTCCTCTTTCCGAGGTTGCATACGTTGGCATCGGCTCTCCCGGATCGATCGATCCTGAGGCAGGCGCGATCGTATACGCCAACAACCTTCCCTTTAAGAACTTCCCGATTGCAGACATTTTCAAGAAATATCTTGCCGTAAAGGCGGTATACGTTGAAAACGACGCAAACGCCGCAGCACTCGGCGAGGCTTATGCCGGTGCGGCAAAGGGTAGCAAGACCTCTGTTATGATCACGCTTGGAACAGGCGTTGGCGGCGGTATCGTTATTGACGGCAAGGTATATTCCGGCTTTAACTATGCAGGCGGCGAGCTTGGTCATATGGTTATTCATCACGGTGGCCGTCAGTGCTCTTGCGGAAGACGCGGTTGCTTTGAGGCATACTCCTCTGCTACTGCACTTTCTGCTATGACCAAGGAGAAAGTCCTTGAATGCAAGGAAAAGGGCATCCCTTCCCTGATGGTAGCCGACTACGACGCAAACGGCAGAGTCAGCGCCAGAACAGCGTTTGCCGCTATGAAGAAGGGGGACGCTCCCGCAAAGGAGGTCGTTGATATGTATATCGACTATCTTGCTTGCGGCATTTCCAACGTTATCAACATCTTCCAGCCTGAGATCTTAACCATCGGTGGCGGCGTTTGCAACGAAAAGGATTACCTGCTCGTTCCCTTGATGAAGCTCGTTGAAAACGAGCAGTACACGCGCGCAAACGATAAAAAGACCAAGGTCGTCATTGCCGCCCTTGGAAACGATGCCGGCATCATCGGTGCCGCTTGCGCAGGTCTTTAATTCGGGCAATTGCTAATATTGAAAAATCCGATTTCCTTTTGAAAATCGGATTTTTTCTTTTGTCAGAGCGCCTCAAGAACGTCTGCTGCACCCTTCATATATTCCTCGCTCATAAGCTCGATAGTGCCGGTGTCGCACATGTGCGCGAGTTTCGGATCAATCGGAAGCTTTTCAAGAATAGGAATATTGTGCGCTTTGGAGAGCATATCCATACCGCTTTCGCCGTACATCGAGATCTTTTTGCCGCAATCAGGGCAAACAAGATAGCTCATATTTTCAACCAAGCCGAGAATGGCAATGTTCATAAGCTTTGCCATGTTGATCGCCTTTTCAACGATCATAGAAACCAGCTCTTGCGGGCTTCCTACAATAATAATACCGTCAAGAGGAAGAGATTGGAAAACGGTAAGCGGCACGTCGCCCGTTCCGGGAGGCATATCAACGAACATATAGTCTACCTCGTTCCAAACGACCTCGTTCCAGAACTGCTTGACGGTTCCCGCAATAACAGGGCCGCGCCAAACAACAGGCTTGCTTTCGTCGTCAACCAAAAGATTGAGCGACATAATTTCAATACCCGTCTTGCTCTTGGGAGGGATCATACCCTCGTCGGTACCGTAGATTTCAAGATCCTTAAGGCCAAACGCGCGCGGAATGGAGGGACCCGTAATATCCGCGTCGAGAATAGCCGCCTGATAACCGCGGCGCTGCATGGAAACGGCGAGCATAGAGGTGACAATAGATTTACCTACGCCGCCCTTGCCGCTTACAATGCCGATAACGTGCTTGACGTTGCTTGCGCTGTTCTGTGCCACAAGGAAGGAGCTTTTGTCCGCCTCGGCACACTTGCTTTTGCAGCTGCTGCAATCGTGATTGCATTCACTCATTTTCATGTACTCCTTATATTATTTAATCATTTTTATCATTTTGAGCTTTGGAAGCTTTTCTTTGCTCCTTGCGCTTAACGCCAAGCTCCACGCACTTCCCTACGGCGACAAGTATAACGGTAGGCAAAAGTGCCCAGAACGGAAAGACGGGAACGAAGAAGGGATACGCCGTCCCAATGCTTTCCGCAAACAGGAAGATGGCGCAAGCGGCCAGGGAAACGACGGGAAAAAGCACAACGGAAAAAGAATATCGCACCGACGCAAATCGCAAAACGCCGACGTTAAGCATCAAAAGCAGTGCTCCCACCGAAAGCGCGGTATAAGAGAACGGAAACGCCTTAGGCACAAGGCTGATCCACAGCGCCAAAGCACCGATCGAAGCCGCGCCCACGAGTGCCCCAAGGAAGAATCCGAGATTGCGACGCTTTGCCGCCTCTGCATCCTCTGCACCCTCGGTTTTCGATTTTACGTGGTATAAGCACCAGAACGCCAAAAGATCGATCAAGGAAGCAAGCACTGCAACCGTGATAGGATTCAAAAGCAGGCTTCCAAAGATCGCGCCAAAGAGCAAAAGAACACTGCGAGCCAAAAGCGAGGCGCAGAAATAAGCTGTGGAAACCCCAAAGGAGCGCACCAACGCCTCTGCTTCCTTCACCGCACCTACCTGCGCGGCAACGTGCTCCCTTGCGAAAACTCTCGCGCTTTCCTGTACGACCCCAACGCTCTCGCGTTTTCTTTCCTTAAAGGGAGCGACCGCTACATTTGCGGCGCACATCAAGCGGTGATCGGCGTACGCTGCTCCATAGGCGACTGTTTGATAGCCCGCCTTTTCAAGGGCGTGCGCCAGCTGTGACTGTTGTTCAGGAGAAAGATGAACGCCTATGGCAAACGGAAGATTTTTGTCGCCGACGAAGGCTTGCATCTCGTGGTAAAAATCCTCGGAATGTCCATCAACAATGGGTGCGCTTTTCAAAAGCGGAAGCGCATCGGTGATCCACTCCGGATTTTCGCCGTGGTGTAAAAAGAATGCCTTTTTACCGGAATCGAGCATCCATTTGAGTGCGTCCGCTATGCGTCTGTCGGGAAGCTCGGATAAAACGAAGAAGCCAAGAAGCTTCATATCTCTCGACAAAAACGGGAAATTGTTGCCGGAAACGCGCGTTTGCGTTTCGGCATACGCCACGAGGCGATGTCCGTCCCTTTTCAGCTTTCGCACCGAGGAAAGCATATTCGAGCGCGTAAGCTCGTCCAAAATTCTAACTCTGCCGCCCTCGCTTACGTAAAGCATATACGGAAGCAAGCTTTCCGGGTCGCCCGCCACAAAGGAAAAGGCTCGTCCGTCCTTTCGGTTTTGGAAGGAGGCGATCGATATATCCACGTTATCGGGAGACGCCACGAGAGAGCTGAGCTTCAGGTCGTACGCCTCGTTTGCGTGCTTTTTGCAAAAATCAAGAAGGTATTTTTCATAAGCCGCGCCGGAGCGGTCCTTGTGTATTTTTAAAAGCGCCGAGGCAATCAAGGAAAGCTCCTCCGTGCTATCCTCTGATTTTTCCGCGATACGAACACCCGTGCCGCTCTCGTAAGCGCGCACAACGTATCTTGAGCTTTGGAACACCGATTTTGTTGGCAAAAGGAAGCAATTTGCCTTCGCCATATCCTCAACGGCGTTCATAGAGGTGAAAAATGCTTGTCTGCCCGTGCGAAGTCGTTTGTTTACCGTTAAAAAGAGGCAATCGTAAAGAAGATCGCACCAAGCGGCAGGGGAGATCGCACAAATCACCGCGCCGCATAAAACGAACAAAGAAAGAGGGCTTACGTCTTTAACCGTGAGAAAAGCGGCAACCAAAAGAGAAGCTACGGTCAAGGAAACCGAAAGGCGAACACCCAAGCGACAAAGGCGCTTTTGCGTGTTTTCCGTGGCGCTATCCACCTTTTCCTCGGGAGGAGATGTGTGCGAAAGCGCGGTAACGAAGGCTCTTCCCTCGCCGGCGCGGATTACGTCGCCCGCGCGAAGAAGGTTGAAGGATTCCTCCATATCGTCGAAGCAAGGGCCGCCGTGCTTGATGAGCGTTTCATGGAAATTCTCCCTTTTACAAAAGACCTCCATCTCGGCATCGGTAACGACGTACGCCTGTGCGTAAAGGATATCGCCCATTTTTAAATCGATCAGGTCACCGACCACAAGCTCCTCAGGAGAAACGACCAGTACGCTTCCCTCACGAATCACCCTGACACCTGCCGAGGCAGTCAGGTACAGTCCGCGCTTTTGTCTTGCGCGATACCTATAAAGAAGAAAGAAGCAACCAAGGAAAAGCAGATAGATTCCAAGGGAGACGAACGCCTCAAGGTGGTGCTTTGTAAGGATCGCAAGTGCAAGCGCGAGGACCATCACGTAAAAGGATATTCGCCTCAAAAGAATTTTTAGGAAGGATCCGAAAGAGGTCTTAGTCGCGGGAAAAACCAAATTTTTCCCATAGCGAGACTGTGCATCCTCTGCCGCTGACATAGAAAGTCCCGTTGTGGCTGACGTTCTTAGGATCTTTTCCATTTGTGCCGCGGTCTGCTGAATATACTTATCCACGAGTGAGTCTATCCTTTCGTAGTATTATAATGCGTGTATTGCAATTTTTCCGTCCTTCGCCGTGACAGAGGCGTGGGTGGGCGGATCGCTGTATCGCTCGATCATTTCCTTTGCCAAGGCATCCTCAATTTCCTTTTGTATGAAGCGACGCATATTGCGCGCACCGTACTTTTCGGAATAAGAGCTTTCTGCGATCACGCGAAGAGCCTCGTCGGAGACCGAAAGTGCAAGTCCTCGTTCAAGGAGCGCGTCGGCAAGCTTTTTTATCTGTATTTTGGCAATAGAGACGAAATCCTCGCGAGAAAGATGGCGGAAGGTGATCACGGCATCCACACGGTTCAAAAACTCAGGGCGCAAGAATGCGGAAAGCGCTCTTTGCGTTCTTTCACTGCTCTGCTCCTCGGGAGAAGCCGAGAAGCCCGAGATCGCTGAGGAGGTCTCCGAGCCCGCATTGGTCGTCATTACGATGACGGCGTTTTCAAAGCTGACCTTTTTGCCGTGTGCATCGCTAACGGTGCCGTCGTCAAGAATTTGCAAAAGAATATTAAGCACGTCGGGATGAGCCTTTTCGATCTCATCGAAAAGAATGACGGAGTACGGGCGGCGGCGGATCTTCTCCGTGAGCTGTCCTGCCTCGTCAAACCCAACGTATCCGGGAGGCGCACCGATAATGCGAGAAACGGAATGCTTCTCCATAAACTCGGACATATCAAGGCGGATAAGGCTCTCCGGCTGCTTAAAGAGGTCATCGGCAAGCACCTTAACGAGTTCCGTTTTACCCACACCTGTAGGCCCTGCAAAGATAAAGGAAACGGGGGCTTTATGGTAAGAAACGCCAACACGCTTGCGCTGAACGGCACGCACGACGGCGTCTACCGCCTCATTCTGTCCAACCACATGAGCAAGAAGCCTATCCTTCAAGTGCAAAAGGCTTTCATATTCATCCGCGCGAACGGTGCTTGTGGGAATTCCCGTCCATATTTCAATGACCGCGGCGATATCGTCCTTGGTAAGAGCGACCGTTTCACACTCCGCGTCAAGCTCCGCGCGGCGCTTTTCCTGTTGCATCTCGCGCGATTTAACGTCAGCGAGGGCGCGGTAAAGCTCTTCATTTAAAGGCTCTTCTCCGCTCTTTTCAAGCTTTCCTTCGAGCTCCGCCTTGGTTTTGGCAAGCTCCTTCATTTCATCGGCAAGCGCACGGCGCTCATTTAGTGCCGAGGAGGAGAGAGAGACGTGCGAGGATGCCTCGTCAAGAAGGTCGATCGCCTTATCGGGAAGGAATCGGTCGGTGATATAACGCTCGGAAAGCGTAACGGCACATCTGATGACCTCGTCAGAGATCTTCACGCCGTGATAAACCTCATAATAGGTCTTGATACCCTTTAAAATATCCACGGTGTCCGACACGGAGGGCTCGTTTACCGTAACGGGCTGGAAGCGACGCTCCAAGGCGGAATCCTTTTCGATATGCTTACGGTATTCCGTGAGCGTGGTCGCG
Source organism: Eubacteriales bacterium (assembly GCA_045656965.1). Classification (GTDB taxonomy): domain Bacteria; phylum Bacillota; class Clostridia; order Oscillospirales; family CAG-272; genus UBA1740. The sequence goes on along the minus strand of JAZOSE010000060.1, from coordinate 24,044 downwards.
CCAATGACCTGGATCTCACCGCGAGAGAGCGCGGGCTTCAAAATATTGGCAGCGTTCATACTGCCCTCGGCATCGCCCGCTCCGACGATATTGTGCACCTCGTCGATCACTAAAATGACGTTTCCCGCCGCCTTAACGTCGTTGATAAGACCCAAAACACGGGACTCAAACTGTCCGCGAAACTGCGTGCCCGCTACGAGAGCGGTGAGGTCGACAAGATAGACCTCCGCATTTTTAAGGCGATAAGGAACGTTGCCTGCAACGATGCGTTGAGCGAGCGCCTCGGCAATCGCCGTTTTACCGACACCCGGCTCGCCGATCAGGCAGGGGTTATTCTTTTGTCTGCGACAAAGGATCTGTATCACGCGGTCAAGCTCACGGTCACGTCCAATGATGCCGTCCAGCTTGCCTTCCGCGGCGCGTCTTGTCAAAGACGTGCAATAGGTGTCGAGGAATTTATACTTCGGCGCACTTTTTTGTGCGTTATCCTTGGACTTTTCCGCCTTTTTGCCTGAGGGGCGCATAGGAAAGCCAAGGTTTTGGAAAAAGGCAGGCAGATCGATCGCGGGCGCGCCACCGTCCTCCCCGTCGTCGCTCTCGGCAGGAAGCATACTGCCGATCATGTTTTCAATATCTCCCGACATACGGTCAATATCCTCCTCGGATATACCGATCTTCGAAAGCATATCGTCCACGGGCTTCAGTCCAAGAGATTTTGCACATTTGATGCAATATCCCTCTTGAACCGTCTCACCGTTTTCTATTTTCGTCATAAAGACCATAGCAATGCGCTTATGGCATTTACAGCACATTCTGTTATCCATTAAGTACCGTCCTTTGTTTTAGAAGATCAACCAACCGTAGCAATAGAAGAAATGCTCTCAATAGCTACAGAGAAAATCCACCGAAGCGGATTGAATTTGTGGAAAAAGGAAAGAAGATAGGTGTCTGTCCAGTTGTTGTGGGCGATAGCACCAAGCACCCAAGCAAGTGCGTGCGAAAGCATCCAGGCAAACATAAGACCGATCAAAGCTCCCATCAGAGCACCTAAAAGACGGTTTAAGGTGCGAATGATAGGCAGACGCTTTACGATGAAGTTTAAAAGCATGCGCATGACGGGGACGAGAATAAGCGCGAGCAAAAAGATGCCTGCAAAGGCGATCACGTACGCCAAAGCGCCCGAAACGCTGTTGGAAAGGGATTCTGCAAAGCTCTCGATCATCTCCTCGCCCTTCGCGGCGGCATCTTTTGCCATTCCCTCAACGTCAAAGCCCGTTACCGAAAGAGAGGTCTTAACGCCCTCGGGAACCTTATCAAGCATGGTGCTTGCGTTCAGGGTCTCTGCTGTTTCGCCCTCAAAAAAGGCAAGCATTTTTTCAGAAACCGTGGGGTATATGAGTCCCTTGATCCACGCACCGACGGGCTTTGCGAAAAGCGAGGCAAGAGCAAAGGCTATGATCGTTTTTCCAAAGCGAAGCGCCGTATCCACAAAGCCGCGCTTTATACCCAAAATGATTGGAATCAAAAGAACCAAAACAATAAGCAAATCGGAAACAAGATTCAAAATATCCATCTCAAAACTCCTAAATAAATGTCGTTACGCCTTACTGATATATAACGTTTTCTCTTCCGAGAAGAGCGCGGAGAGCACCAAGCACCATGTCGGTCGGCGAAACCGAAACTCCGCGGGGGGCGATATATTTTTTTGTAGCCTTTTCATAGAAAAGAACCGCAGAGTCACCCCGTGATAGCTTTAATATTTCAAGAGCCTCTTTTGCCACAGGTGAATCTATCCGTTCAACACGCAAATAGAGCTTTTTCGCCTCAGGACTTTTTTGTGCCATTTCCGCATCGGTCAAAAGCGGCTCTATTTTTGCGGCTATCAGCTTAACACCCTCGTCCTCACGGGAAGAAAGAGAGCCGAAAATACGGACGGCTGTTTCCTCGCGAACGGAAAGCTGATACTGCTCGTACTGCTTCGGGAAAACGATAACCTCTATTTCACCGTACCTGTCCTCAAGCGTCAAAAACGCCATCTGAGACCCGCCCTTGGTATTCTTGACAGTTTTGGCGGTGATAATACCGCAAAGCGTGACGCTGTCGCGCTCGTGATATTTGGGATTTTCCGCATTTTCCGCAAAGGACTCCATAATAGCGGACACCTCGTCGTACGAACGGCTTTCAATATCCGCCTTGTAGCCGTCAAGAAGATGACCGGAGAAATACATACCGGAGCTTTCCTTCTCAAGAAGGAGCAGCTCTCTGGGTGAAAACTCCGGAATATCGGGGTACTCTACCGCAAGAGAGGCAATGTCGTCGGAGAAAAGAGCGAAAATGTCTAACTGCCCCGCCACGTTACCGCGTTTTTTTGAAAGCGTATCATCGATCTGCTTCTCGTAGGTAGCGAGAAGTCGGCTTCGGTAGATGCCGAGAGAATCCAAAGCGCCGCTCTTTATCAGCGCCTCGATCTGCCGTTTTCCAAGCTCTCGCTCACTGATGCGGGAGAGGAAGGACTCAAACGCAGTATATGCTCCGCCTCGCTTTCTTTCCTCAATCAAGGATGCGGCGAAGCTGATGCCCACGTTTTTAAGCGCCAGAAGCCCAAAGCGAATATCCTTTCCGCAAACGTGGAAATACATTTCGCTCTGATTTACGTCGGGGGCAAGAACGCGAATGCCGCGTTTGCTCGCCTCAGCGATATATTCTGCAACCTTCGGCGCATTTCCGAGCACAGAGGTCAAAAGCGCGCAAATATACGCGGCAGGATAATGCTTTTTTAAATATGCCGTACGGTAGGTAACGATGGCGTATGCGGTCGCGTGGCTCTTATTGAAGGCATAGCTCGCAAAGCTTTCCATATCGTCGAAGATCTTTCCCGAGACAGCAGCCGATATGCCATTTTGGGCACAACCGTCGACAAAGCTTTCGCGCTCCGCTTCAAGCACGTCTGCCTTTTTCTTTGCCATAGCACGGCGCACAAGGTCGGCGCGGGCAAGCGAATATCCCGCGAGCGTGCGGAATATCTGCATAACCTGCTCTTGATACACGATACAGCCGTAGGTCACCTTTAAGATGTCCTCGAGCTCCTTTGCATCATAGCTGACAGCCTCCTTACCGTGCTTTCGTGCAATGAAGGCGGGGATAGAATCCATAGGACCCGGTCGGTAAAGCGCAATAGCGGCGATGATGTCCTCAATGCTCTCCGGCTGAAGCTGCATTAGCATCTGGCGCATTCCGCCCGACTCAAGCTGAAAAATACCCGAGGTGTCTCCCTCGCTGATCATACGGTAAACTGAGGGGTCGTCCAGCGGAATGGCATCAAGCGAGAAGGTTGGGTCTTGATTTTTGATCTCCTTTTCGGCATCGGAGAGAATGGTTAAATATCTTAATCCAAGAAAATCGAACTTTACAAGTCCAAGCTCCGCTACGGCATCCATATCGTATTGCGTTACGGGCGCATCGCCGTTGAGCGCAACGGGGACGTAGCTGTCCACGCTTCTTTCTGTGATAACGACACCTGCCGCATGCGTCGAGGCATGGCGAGGCATGCCCTCCAAGGACATTGCAACGTCAAGAAGTCGCCTAACTTCCTCGGACTCCTCGTATTTATCACGAAGCTCCTTACCCTTTAGGGCATCCTTTATGGTAACGCCGATGGCGTGCGGTATCAGCTTTGCTACCTCGTCAACGTCGCGGTAAGGCATTCCAAGCACCCTTCCGACATCGCGCACGGCGGCGCGTGCCGCCAGCGTACCAAAGGTGATGATCTGAGAAACGCGGTCCGCTCCGTATTTTCCGCGAACGTAGTCGATGACCTCGTCGCGTCTATTGTAGCAAAAGTCTATATCGAAGTCGGGCATCGAGATACGCTCAGGATTCAAAAAGCGCTCGAAAAGAAGGTTGTAGCGCAAGGAATCCACGTCGGTAATACCGATAAAATACGCCACAAGGCTTCCCGCGCCCGAGCCTCTGCCGGGACCGACGGGAATTCCCTTTCTCTTAGCGTACCCGACGAAATCGCTGACAATAAGGAAGTATTCGTCAAAGCCCATTTGATGTATGACGGAAAGCTCATACTCCATACGGGCGCGGTAGTCAGCCTCGCTGTAAGCATCCGTTGCCAGCTTGTCCTCACGGAGCAGTCTTGCAAAGCCTTGCTCGGAAAGTCGGCGAAGCTCCTCTTTTGGCGTGCTTCCCTCCGTTTTATAAACGGGAAGCTCAAACTTACCAAAGGTAAAATCAAATTGACACATATCGGCGATTTTCGCCGTGTTTTCTATGGCACCGGGATAATCTTCAAAAAGACGCTCCATCTCCGCCGTGGATTTATAATAGAACTCGTCTCGCTCGAATCCAAAGGGTCGCCCGTCGGACAGGGTCGTGCCCGTTTGAATGCACATAAGAGCCGCTTGCGCCTCCGAATCCGCCTTGCGAATATAGTGCGCGTCATTGGTGGCAACCAAGGGGATGCCCGTTTTTTCAGAAATCTCTCTTATCGCCTCGCGCACCGTTTTTTCCTCGGCGATACCGTGATTCTGAACTTCAAGATAGAAGCTTTCGGGCTCAAACATATCGCGCATGCGGAGCGCGAGTGCCTCTGCACCTACTACGTCCCCCTCTAAAATCATCTGGGGAATTTGACCCGCAACGCAAGCAGAGAGAGCCACAAGCCCCGCGCTATACTGAGAAAGAAGCTCCATATCAATGCGGGGGCGCGAATAAAAGCCCTCCGTAAAGCCCAAGGAGACAAGACGGATCAAATTTTTATAGCCTGTCTCGTTCTTGACTAAAAGAACCAGGTGATAGCCCGAGGTATCCTGCTTGCCCTCTTTATCAAAGCGAGAGCGGCGCGCCACGTAGACCTCACATCCGATAATGGGCTTAACGCCTGCCTTTTTACAGGCCTTATAAAACTTCAAAGCGCCGTAAAGGACGCCGTGATCGGTAATAGCAACGGCGGTATGCCCCTCGCTCTTTGCGGCAAGAGGAATGTCGGAGACACGGCAAGCTCCGTCAAGAAGGCTGTATTCACTGTGTAAATGCAAATGCACGAATCGGCTCATATCCGAGTCTCCTTTCTTCATACTTGGTTAGTGTATTCCAAGATTCTCTGCGTATTCCATCACTTTTTTGAGGCGATGGTTTAAGCCCGACTTGGTGATAGGCGGTGACATCATAGCGGCAAGCGAGGAAAGGCTTTCCTCAGGATAAGCCAAGCGTATTCTCGCCGCCTGCTCCAGCTCGTCCGGCAAGGAGGAGAGCAGCTTTTCCGCATCAAGCCTTCTTAAAATAGCGAGATTGCGAGATGCCGCCTCAACCGATCGGTTAATATTGCCCGCCTCACAGTTTGCACGGCGGTTTGCCTCGTTGCGAAACTGCTTTTCAATTTTAGAGTTCATCAAGTGGAAGGTTGCCACGCTCACGCCGAGCATCGTCATGATCTCTTCAATGGTGGTAGAGTCCTTAAAATAGAGTAGCATCTCTTCCCTGCGCCGAAGCATTTTGGGAAAAAGAGAAAGCGTCCGTTCAAGAAAGCGAGAGAGTGCCTCAGCTCTTGCGCCGAGGGAAAACTCCACGCGATAGGCTTTTGTGGGGTTGGTCATATAACCCGCGCCGAGAAAAAGCCCCTTTAAAAGCGCATAAAGGCAGTTCGGGCAACGCAAAAAATCTTTGTTTTCCAGCGCCGCTTCATAGGAAATCAAGAAATCGTTTACAAAAGCGCTTTCAAAGCACAGCGTACTGACTCTGCCTCCGTGTGCCTTTGGAAGCAAAACGGCTTCCCGTCCAAGCTGCTCCTTTATAAGATGTACCGATAAAGCAAGCACCGCACTGTCGGCAAGGCGAAGGTGAATTTTGCTCTCGCGCACCTCTCCCTTCGCCAAAAGAATGCCGAGCAAGAGCGCGCGACGGCAACAGGGCTGTTTCACGGTTGCCGAGCAAAGCTCACTTTTGATATCGGATAAAAAAGCCATAAATGCTCCCTTGATCAGTTTTCAACATATTCTATTTCGGTGTCCAAAAGAACACCGTATTTTTCGTACACTCGCTCCTTGATCAGCGCAATCAACGAAAGAACGTCCTTTGCCGTAGCACCGCCAAGGTTGACGATAAAGCCCGCGTGCTTGTCGGAGACTGCCGCTCCGCCGAGTCGCGCTCCCTTTAAGCCTGCACCCTCGATGAACGCGCCCGCGCTCTTTCCCTCCTGCTTTTTAAAAACGCTTCCCGCGCTTGGGAGTGCGGTAGGGTGTCCTTCGGCGCGCGCGGAGAGCGCCGCCTTCATTTTTTCTCGGATCCTTTCCCCTTCGCCCTTTACCGCTTTAAAGGTCGCAGAAAGGATGACCAGCTCACGCCGACGCGAAAACACGCTGCTTCGGTAGCCAAGCTCGCAATCCTTTTTGGGCATTGTCTCCGTTTTGCCGCTTTGCATATCAAGCACCGTGACAAAGTCAAGGGAGTCGCTTATCGAGCTACCAAAGGCACCCGCATTCATAAAAACGGCTCCTCCCACGGTGGCGGGAATACCGTAAAGCGAGGCAAGCCCGTCAAGCGAGGCGTCAGCCATGGTGCGACAAAGAACGTTGATCGGTGTACCGCAGGCGGCGCGCACCGTATTCCCCAGAGTGGAAACGGAGCGAACGTGGCGCGTTGTCACAAGTGCGCCGCGGAAGCCGCTATCGGAAAAAAGCAGGTTGCTGGCATTCCCCAACACGCGAAACGGAATCCCCTCCGCCTTTAAAAAGACAAGCAGTCGAAGAAGCTCCTCCTCGCTATCGGGAAACACGAGGGCGTCGGCACACCCACCGATACGAAAGGTGGAATAGTCCGACATAGGCGCCCGCCAAAGAGCGGGCATTTGCATATCCAAGCAAAACTCACGTAGCTTTTGCATAAGTCCTCCCTTTCAAAAGAGTCTTGTGCAATCACTATATGAAAAACGGTGTGTTTTATGCAAGCTCGGGGCGCAAAAGCATATCCCTTGCGGCATCTCTTTGCGACTCGGTTACGTGAATTCCGCCAAGAATTCTGGCAAGCTCCTCAACGCGCTCCTCGGTGTTTAGCACGCGAAGCTGAGAGTGGGTTCTGCCATCCCTCTCGCCTTTAGACACAAGCAGATGCGTATCGGCAAGAGAGGCGATCTGCGCGGAGTGCGTGATGCATAAAATCTGCGACGAACGCGCAGACTCCCTTAACGCAAAGCCAATTTTGCGCGAGGTCTTGCCGGAAACGCCGCTGTCTATCTCGTCAAAGACTACCGTAGGCATACCGTCATGCTTGGCGATAACACTCTTAAGAGCCAGCATAATGCGGGAGCTTTCACCGCCCGACGCGCATTTTGCTACGGGAACGGGGGGCTCACCCTTGTTGATGACGATCAAGAACTCCACGGCGGCATAGCCGTTTTCATCAAAGAGATAGCGATCCTTTTCCTTTTTTAAGGAAAACTCTGCCGTAAAGAGGGCGTTCGGCATATCGAGTGCGTGAAGCATAGAGGCGACCTCGCTTCTAAGCGACTCTGCGGCAGCCACACGTGTCTTTTGAAGCGCGCTTGCCCGCTCCTCTGTGGTTTTATAGATACGCTCATACTGCTTTACAAGCTCGCTTCTGTCCTCGTCCATGCTTTCAAGCGTGCAAAGACGATCCTTGGCACTCTTTAAGAAGTCAAGCGTTGCCTTTTCGCTTCCGCCATACTTACGCGTGATCCTTGCGATCTCAGCAAGACGTGTTTCCACCTTGTCAAGCGCGCGAGTGGGATCCTCACCGTCGAAATCGGTGAGTCCTTTTGCCCTCTCGGCAATATCCTCGATCTCCGAGTAGCATTCGTCAAGCCTTGCGGCAAGCTCTGCTGCCTCGGGAACGACGCCTTCTATCGCGCGAAGCGCGGAAGCGGTGCGGTCTATGATATAACACGCATTTCCCTTATCTGCCGAACGCAAGGCACGGTAAGCAAAGGAGGTCTGCTTGGCTATTTTTTCAACGTTTCGGAGCTTTAATTTTTCATCAAAGAGGCGCTCCTCCTCTCCTTCTTCAACGGAGACCTCTTCAATATCGGATATCTGGTAACGGAGCATTTCCATTTCACGGTTCTTTTCGCCCTCGTCCATTTTAAGACGCTCTATTTGGCGCTTGACATCCAAAAGCTCACGATAGCTCTCTCGGTAAGAGGCAAGCTCAGCGTCATTATGCGCCGCCGCGTCAAGAATCGCAAGCTCTCCGCCCTTTCTCTTCAAAAAGGCGGTGTCGTTTTGTCCGTGAATATGGAGAAGAAGCTGCATTCCCTCACGAAGAGACGAAAGGCTGACGGTTCTCCCATTGATGCGAGCCGTGCTCTTTCCGTCGTCGGAAACACGGCGAAGCATAGTCAAATATCCGTCCTCATCGGGTCGGATATCCATCTCGGCAAGCTCCTCAAGAACCGACGGAGCGAGCTCCGAAAAGAGCGCACTGACCTCGGCATAGCCTTCGCCGTGGCGAATAATATCCTTTTCCGCCTTGCCTCCCATAAGAAGCCTGAGGCTTTCGATCATCACGCTCTTTCCCGCGCCCGTTTCACCCGTTACTACGGTAAATCCGCGCGAAAAATCAACGTCGAGCGTTTTGATGACCGCCATATTTTCAATATGCAACGAAAGAAGCATGAGCCTTACTCCAAAAAATCAAGAATTGTGGATCAAGCGGTGAAGCTTTTCGGTGATCTGCGCGGAATGAACCTCGTCACGCACGACCAAAAAGATAGCGTCGTCTCCCGCGATCGAGCCGACGACCTCGGGAAGCGCCATAGAATCAATGCAGGTCGCAACAGCACTTGCCATACCGGGATAGGTCTTGATAACGACCATATTTCCCGCATAGTCTACGGAGGTAACCGAATCGGTCACGACTGAGCTGAGCCTTGCGCTACCCGTTTCCTTTTTGGCACTTTGGGTGTAGCGGTAAACACCACGAGGCGAAATTCCCTTTACAAGATTGAGCTCTCGGATGTCGCGAGAAACGGTTGCCTGCGTTACGGGATAGCCGCTCTCCTCTAAACGGAGGATCATCTCCTCTTGCGTCTGTATATCGTGCTGACGGATAAGCGTCAGTATTTTTTCCTGTCTTGCCTTTTTTAAAACCATGGTCGGAAATTCCTTTCTGTATAGCGTTAAAAATAGCGTGTGTCCATTTTTGTGCAAAGGACCTCAAGAAGCCGTCTTTCCTTTAAGGCGAGAATGCGAACGCGCTTTTCTGCGCGACAAACGCAAACGCTGTCTCCGTAGGAAAGAGGGGTATGCGTATATCCGTCAATGGATATATCAAGATCTCCGTCTCGCGTTCTTCTGTTTTCAATGCTCAAAACCGAGGTGGGCGCAAACAAAAGCGAGCGCGAGAAAAAGGAGCGCGGACAAACGGGAGTGATGCATATAGCGTCCATCGCCTCGTCCATCACGGGACCGCCTGCCGAGAAGGAATATGCCGTTGAGCCCGTGGGCGTTGCCGCAATCAGGGCGTTGGCACGGTAGTCCAGCGTGTTTTTGCCGTCGTTGAGGCGAATATCCGCCAAGTGGCCCTTGCCGTCGATAACCACGTCGTTAAGTGCATATCCAAGGAAAAGCTCCTCGCCGCTCTTCTTTTTGACGGTAACGGACAGAAGCATATGCTCCTTTTGAAGAAAATCGTTACTGCCAAGGCGGGAAAGCGCGCCGATCTCGCCGCTTTCTAACGAAGCCAGATAGCCTACCCTGCCCATATTGATACCGAGCATAGGCAGGTCAAGCTCTACAGCGTCGCACGCGGCGTGGAGCATCGTTCCGTCACCGCCGAGAACCAAGATCAACTCGCTATCCTCGGGAACGGCTTCGCCATAGAAAAGCACCTTATCGGAAGCAAGGCACTCATATGTATCCTCAACGTATATTTTTTCACAAAACGGGCGTAAAACGTCAAGAACCTCTTTTGCATACGCAAGGTCCTTATCCTTTTGCGCATTGATCTTCAAAGCAATTCTTTTCACTTAAAGACCCTCTCTTTCTCTTTTGTTCACGGTAAATGCGGCAACGTATTCTATATTGCCGTCGCCGCCGTGCACGGCACATTCGGTGATATTCAAAAGCTGAAAGCCCAAATCGGCGGCGGATGCCTTCACGCGCTCCACAGCTCGAAGGCGAAGCTTTTCGGTTTTGACGATACCGCCCTTTCCAAGAGCGCCCTTTTCAAGCTCAAACTGTGGCTTGATAAGGGTGACAAGCGTACCGCCCTCCTTTAAAATATCGGCAACGCTCGGCAAAATGAGCGTTTGCGAGATAAAGGAAACGTCCATAACGACGACACTTGGTGTCTTTTCGAAATCCGAGCGTTTCAAATAACGGGCGTTGGTATGCTCGCGGTTTTCTACGCGCCCATCGCAAAGCAGGCTTGGGTGAAGCTGACCCTCTCCCGAGTCCACCGCGTACACGAAGGCGGCGCCCTTTTTCAAAAGGCAGTCGGTAAAGCCTCCGCTGGAGGCTCCAATATCTACGGCAACGGCTCCCTCAACGGAAATACCGAAGCTTTCAAGGGCATATTCCAACTTCAGTCCTCCCCTGCCCACGTATCGTTGCAGTGGATTTTCACAAAGGGAGACCACGTCGGCACCGTTTATTTCCTCTGAAGGCTTACTCGCGGCTTTTCCATTGACGGTCACAGAGCCGTTTTTGATCATCTCTTGTGCCTTGGCACGACTGGGTACAAGCCCGTTTTCAGCCATATAAACGTCCAAACGCACGGTAACACCTCCCATAAAGCATCAACTGTTGCGGTTTAAAAGGTAGTCGGCAAGCTCGCAAAGAGTCTCGCTTCCCTCGTAGGCGGATACAGCCGCCTTTGCGCTTTCAGTAAGACGGCGAGCGTATTCCATCGCCTCGTCCGCATCTAAAAAGTGAAGGAATGTGATTTTTCCGCTTTTTTCATCGCTTCCCGTGCTTTTTCCGAGCGTTTCTTCGTCGCCCCTTGCGTCAAGCACGTCGTCAACGATCTGGAAGGCAAGCCCGATAAAACGAGCGTACGCGGTGAGGGCGGATTGCTTCTCCTCGTCTCTAACGCCTGCCGCAAGAAGTCCAAGTCTTACAGATGCAGTGATCAAGGCACCCGTTTTCAGAGAATGAAGCTTAACGAGCGTATCAAAGGATATTTCGGTGTTCTCTGCCGCCATATCCATAATTTGTCCGCCGACCATACCCTCAGCACCCGCCGCCTCAGAGAGAATGCGAACGGCAAGTCTTACCGTGTCGGATGGAAGATCCGCCGCACAAGCAAGCTCAAAGGCGCCTGTTAAGAGCGCGTCACCCGCAAGCGTCGCGGTTGCCTCGCCGTAAACCTTGTGATTGGTGGGCTTACCACGGCGAAGATCGTCGTTATCCATGCAAGGCAGGTCGTCGTGGATCAAGGAATAGGTGTGGATCATTTCCAGCGCTACGGCAAAATAGATCGCGTGCGATATCTCGCCGCCGAAAAGCCTTGCGCTTTCCATCACCAAAAAGGGGCGTATCCTCTTTCCGCCCGCCATAGCGCTGTAACGCATCGAGGCGTATAGCGGTAAAAGGTCCTTATCGTCTGAGGTAAGCAGCTGACCGAGGAAATGTTCAACCTGTCCTTTCGCCGCCGTAAGCTTTGCTTCTATATCCATGCTTGCTCCTTTCACTGTGCGTCAAAGGGCTCTTCTCTATAGCCTTCCGCATTTTTCATAAGAATTTTTACCTTTTGCTCAGCGCTGTCTAAGCGCTCGGTGCAAAAGCGCACGAGAGAGACACCCTCCTCAAAAAGCGCCAAGGAGTCGTCAAGCCCCTTTTCGCCCGACTCAAGCGTGCGTACAAGTGCTTCAAGGCGCGAGAGCGCCTCCTCAAAGCTCTGTTCTTTATTTTCAGTCATTTTCCTTTCCTCCATCACGGCAGACGGCGCTTATAACACCGTCCGACACACGTACTTCAAACTCTTCACCGACGCTTACATCCTCTGTCCTTCGGAGCACGCGTCCATCCTTCGATGCGATGGCATATCCGCGCGAAAGTATCGAAAGAGGGCTGAGCGCGTCAAGCGATGCGCAATCCTTTTCTAACACGCCTCTTTTGGCAAGCAAAATCTGCTCCATAGCACGCGGCAGCTTTTCCCTTGCATAAAGGAGCCTTTGGCGCGGAAAGCGGAAATACGCCTCCGCGTCGGTAAATACAGGGCGTTCAGCAGCAAGTGCCAAGCGCTTTCTTAAAGCCGTTGCCTTTCCTAAAAAAAGCGAATACAGCTTGTCAGTCACATTGTCAAAGCGGTGCTTTAACACCTCGGTCTCGGGAACGGCAAGCTCTGCCGCGGCAGAGGGCGTTGGCGCGCGAAGGTCGGAAACGAAATCGCATATGGTAAAATCGATCTCGTGACCCACCGCCGAGATAATGGGTGTTTTTGCCGCATATATCGTGCGAGCGAGGTCTTCGTTATTGAACTCCCAAAGGTCCTCCATAGAGCCGCCGCCGCGACCGATAATGATCAAGTCAATGTCGGGGCGTGCGTCAAGAACACGAACGCCCTCTATCAGCGTTTCGTGAGCACCGCTTCCCTGCACAAGGGCAGGAAACAAAATGACGCGCGCGAGCGGAAAGCGTCTTCCCAAAACGTTGATCAGATCCCTGACCGCCGCACCGGTGGGTGAGGTAACGATACCGATGCCCGTGGGAATTTTGGGGACCGGCTTTTTGTGCTCGGGGTCAAAGAGCCCCTCTGCCGCCAAGCGGCGCTTTAGCTGCTCGAAGGCGAGGTGAAGAGCCCCGATACCGTCGGGCTCCATCTGCCTTGCCACGAAGCGGTAGCTTCCGTCCTTTACATAGCTTCCCAAAGAGCCGTAAAGGATAACGTTCATACCGTTTTCGGGCTCAAAGGGGAGCTTTACCGTATCCCCTCGGAACATAAGAGCGCGAAGCAAGCTTCCCTCATCCTTTAAGGAAAAATAGAAGTGCCCCGAGCGATGCTTAACGAGGTTGGATATCTCGCCGCGAACGGCGATCGAGGAGAAAACGTCAACGCTCTCGAAAACGTCGTGCACAAGCGTATTCAGTTGTGTGACGGTGAGAGCCTCCTTTTGAGGCATACCGAGAGTGCTTGACATATTTTCATGCGCCGAGGCTTAATTTTCCGCCTCGTAGCGCTCCTCCGTTAAAAGTGCGATGCCTGCCGCATTATCCGCCGAAAAGGCGGGGGCGGCAAAATACGCGTCGCTTATTTTTTTGGTAACGTTGTCTTTAATAATAGCGTTCGACATAACGCCGCCCGCGTAAACGATGGGCATGTTTTCCCCATAGCGCTCACGGAGGCTTTCGCTCATTGCCACGACCGCCGACGAAAGATATTCAAATACAAATGCGGCAGTGAGGCTTGCTTCCTTCTCCGCTTCAAAAAGGGAGCGTGCCATATTTTCAACACCGGAAAGATGCACAAAGCCATCCTCTGTCTTTACCTTGCGGCGTGGGACAACCCTTTTGTTCTCACGGGCGAGAGCTTCCAGCGCAGGTCCTGCGGGAAAGCGAAGCCCCAGCATCACGCCGATACGGTCAACGAGCTGGCCCGCGTTAAGATCACGAGTGCCACCCACGATCTCTGCTTTAAAGCCGAAATCCTTTGGCGTGACGTATAGCATCTCCGTGGTTCCGCCTGAAATATGAAAGGCACCGAAGGGCGAAGCCAAAAGGTGCTCTGCACCTGAAGAATAGATCGCCGCGCGCAAATGTCCGCATTGGTGCGAAAAGTGAAAGACGGGAACACCGAGCGACGCACCGACTGCCTCCGCGGCACTGACTCCGCCAAGAAAACAAGGCATATATGAACCATCAAGGTTGCGCGGACGCTCGGAAACGCCGACTGCCACGGGGATCTCGCCTCCAAGCTCTTTTCTCAGCAGCTCGGAAAGCACGGGAATATTCTTAACGTGCGCAAAGAGCGCGTCCGACTGGCGAAGTCCGCACTCGCCCTCCTTTACGGGAAGGGGAGCTTTGAGGTTAGCAACGACCTTGCCCTCCGATACGATCGCCATCGAGGTGGTGTAGTTGCTGGTGTCTATTCCGAGAAAGTATTTCTTTTCCATACGCTTAAGCGCGCGCACTCACCGCATCGTCGGTGGAAATAGCGTGTAAAACGCCGTTAACGAATACTCTCGCCTTCTCGTCATCATACTTTTTGATAAGCTCCAGTGCCTCGTTGATGGATACGCGAGCGGGGATATCCGGCATATAAAGCATTTCGTAAACGGCAAGGGTCATTGCCGCCGATACGCTGTGCGTGATACGGTCACGCTGCCAGCCCTTTGCGTGCTTCTCTATCAGCACACCGATCTCATCTCTCTTTTCGATTGCGCCCGAAAGCACCGTACGAATATACTCCGACTCGCCGACGCCGCGCCCCTCTTGCGCTTGAGAATAGATCTCCTCAGCGGTACGCGTGGTGTCAAAATCGCTCTCAAAGAGCATCAAAAAGGTTTCTTCTCTTTCTTGTCTTCTGTTCATATTTGCTTGTCCTTTTCCTTTAAAGAGTGACAGTACTCCATATTAGTTCATAATATTATAACTTATATTTAGTGCAAAGTCAACCGAAAAAGCCGAAAATATTTTATTATATAAATAAAAATTCAACAATTTGTCATTTTATTCAAAAATTTCTCTCGTTTTTGTAGGTTTTGCCCCCGATTTTTTCTTACCCTCTTGCAATCCGAAGAAAAATGTGCTATGCTATTTTCAGTTCAACATAAGGAGTTTACCTGTGAAGCTTTTAAAAACCATCATTCTGCCCTTTCTTTCGCGCGTTTGCGTGACCTCGGTGGCAGTTACTTATTTCTTCTTCTTTTTCGTTCAAGCCCTTAGCAACGATATGCGCGGCATTTCGTTTTTACAGTACCTATATCTCTTCATTTTCTCGCTTACCCTTGCCGCAACCTTTTATATTTTCCGTGCGCCCATCGCAAAAGCGCTTCGAGTAGTTCTTCATTTTGTTGCAAGCGCTTTTTCCTTTTTCGCGATTTTCTCATTAACGGGAAACCTAAGCTTTAAAACCACGGCACAGCTTTTCGTTGCCATTGCGCTCTTCACCCTCGTATACGCCATCATCGGCGGTGTCTTTCTCCTTGCGCGCGCACTTCTTCGCCGCTTTTCCAAGGGCGGAGACGAAAGCGGGGCGAAGGACGAAAAGAAAAAAGAAAAGCCCGTATACGAAAAAAGATTTTAACTAAAAAAGAGGAAAAGCCGAGTTCAGCGAACTCGGCTTTGTTTTTTGTTAGTCCATCGTGAAATCGACCGTCTGGTTCTTCTCTGCGGAGATGAACGCAAGCTCCATAACGCGCATAACGAGGCGCATTTCCTTATGCGTTACCATCTGAGTCTCGGTGCCGTCGATCGCGGCGCAGAAGTTGCGGTAGTAGTTATGTACATCGCTGGCAGGCTTCGGCTGCTCAAAGGTATCAACCGTGATCTCGTCGCGAGGTGCCATGGTCTTGGTAAGACCTGCGGCGGTCTCGACGGGAACGACCTCGCTCTCGTGCCAATGCTTGCAAGAGACGACCTTCGCACACTCACGCCAGTCGGTGATGATCGCCGTACCCTTTTCTGCCTTCATATAGAAGCGAGGAAGCGCGATGAAGTTGAGCGTTCCGACCTCAATATATGCCTCAACACCCGAAGCAAAGGTCAAGGTGAGGTAGAAGCCGTCGTCAACCTCTTTGTTGGTGTAATTGGTCACGGTGCAATGCACGCTCTTGATAGGCTCCTTGATGATTTGGAGAAGCTGATCAATGAGGTGAACGCCCCAGTCAAGGATCATACCGCCACCGTGCTCCTTTTCTCCGCGCCAGTCGCTGGGAATGCCGCGAGAGCCGTGAATACGGGATTCAATGCGAAGGGGCTTGCCGATCTTGCCTTCCTCAACGATTGCCTTGATGGCAAGGTAATCGACGTCAAAGCGGCGGTTCTGGTGAACGGAGAAGAGCTTTCCGTTTCTTTCCGCGGCAGCGATCATAAGATCAAGGTCGGACAAGGAGAGCGCTACGGGCTTTTCGCAAAGCACGTTGATGCCTGCGTCGAGCGCGCGAGTAACGATATCAAGGTGAGAGTCGTTCGGTACGGCAACCGTGATCATATCCACACGCTTGTCATTTAAAACCTCCTCAAAGGAGGAATACGCATAGATGCCGCGGAGCGCGCAAGCTCGTTTTTCTTCTCGTCAATGTCATAAACACCGAGGAGATTGACCACGTCGCTCGTAAGAGCATTTTTTACGTGGAAGCCTGCTCCCATGCCGCCGTAACCGATAACCACAAGATTCTTTTTCATAAGGAGTTCCTTTCCTGCCATGCAGGTCGGCAGATGCCTTTTTTGTCTGCGTTTTCTGTTATTTGGGCACGGCGAAGGCAGCACGCTGCGCTTTTGCCGCAACATTATTTATTATAGCATATTTTTTCAGGAAAATCAATACTTTTCTGAACAATTTTACCGTCAAAACGCACTTTTTTACACTCTTTTGTAAAGGTAGGCGTTTCCCTTCTTTCCCACCCTTTCGACGACCCCCACTCTCGTAAGCACGGAAAGCAGCGCGGGGGCTGTTCTTGGTCCTCCCTTGACTGCCCTTCTAAATTCCTTCGCCGTAAAGGGTGAGGGAAGATTTTCGGGCAAAAGCGCATAGAAGCTTTCGCGTGTGTGAAGAAGCAATTCGCCGCGCAACGCCAAAGGAATACGGTCGTGCCTCAGGGTGCCGCGTTTTTTTCCGCCCTTTTTGTTTAAGAGTCGGAATTCGTCCACGTCGACAAGTAAAAGCCGAACGCTCAGGCGCGGGTGCAAAAGGTAGTCGGACAGGTACCAAAGCTCTCTGCCCGCATCAAAAAACGAGCCTTTTTTGCCTACGCGCTTTTTTTCGCTTGCTTCACCGCTTTCCCTGTCTAACCATATGAGATTTTTCTCGTACGGAATGGGATAAACGACGGTAAGGGCATACTCCTCAAGAAAAAAGTCCAGCTTTTTTCTGAGGTTACCCAAAGACCTCGTTTGTATCTCCGTGATCTCTCCGTCACGCAAGATGTCGGCATAGAAGGAACCGACTTTGATTTCGTGAAATGCGTGGTCTGCCTCAAAATATTCCTTCAAAACTGCGTGCATCGTCTTTTCGGAAAGCAGCCCCACCGTGCCTCTTTCGTACTCCCTTCCTACCACACGCTCGCACGCCCAAAGAAAGCGTTGTTCGTCCATTTTAGACCTCTCTTTCCTCTAAAGTGTAGCACAAAGCAAGGGGAGTGTCAAGAGACGGCGGGAAATATTCTTTTTTCCCGTTTCCCGCCGCCAAACGTGAAACACTTTGCAAAACAAAAAAGTTTTTTGCCCGAAAGATTGACAACGTAAAAATATTTTGTTATAATTTATAAGAGATACGAGTGCATACGAAATACGGCACGGAAAGGACGTCCCCATGCGAAGCTATATGTCACTTCTTTACGGCAATCAAGCGACAAAGGAGCAGCTTGGGCGCTCTGCCGAAAAAGACGCACTTTCCCACGCTCTCATCATCGAGGGAGCAAGCGGCAGCGGAAAGAAAACTCTGGTGCGTGAGCTGATTGCCGCCGCTCTTTGTGAAAAAAGGCACGACGGCAGCGCTCCCCTTCCTTGCAGAAGCTGTCGCGCTTGCAGACTTGTTGCGGAAAACAAGGCGGCAGACGTGCGCTTTATCAGCCGTGGCGATAAGGCAACGCTCGGTGTTGACACCGTTCGCGCCGAAAAGGCGGATATGTATCTTGCTCCCATCGAATTTGAAAGAAAATTCTACGTGTTTGAGGACGCGCACACCATGACGGTGCAAGCGCAAAACGCACTTTTGATCGCGCTTGAGGAGCCCCCCAAGAACGTGCATATCATTCTGCTTTGCGAATCGGCAGACGCGCTTTTGACCACGGTAAAGAGCCGCGCTCGCCTTTACAAGATGCAACGCTTCTCAGAAGACGAGATATTGACATGGCTGAGCCGTGAGCGACCGCTTGCCGTCGGCGCATACAGCGAAAAAAGAACTGAGCTTTATACGCTTTTGACCGAAGCGGACGGCTGTATCGGACGCGCGCTTTCTCTTCTTGAAGAGCAAAATGCGGCAGAGCTTTTTCGCGACCGCGAGGTTACGGACAAGCTTCTTTCGGCGCTTGGCTCCCACTCCTTTGCCAAGCTTTGCACAGCGTTTTCCCTGCTCCCTTCCAAAAGAGAGGAGCTTATCCTTGGCTTGACCTCGCTTTTGCGCGCTCTTCGCGACCTTATCCTCTTAAAGCGCGCTGACGGGGTGACGCTCTCCTACTTTCCTTTTCCCGACGCTATTCCCCCCGAATGCCGCGCCCTGCGCATGCAAACGCTGCTTTCGGCATTGGAAGCTGTAGAGGAAACGATTCGCAGTCTTGAGCGAAACGCAAGCAGTGCTACGGCACTCAATCTTTTAAAATATACTCTAAAGAAGGTGTAATATGGACGAACAAAACAAGCATCCGACGGAAGAGATCGTCAAGGACGCCGAAGAGCCGAAGGCTGTTACGGTGGTCGGCGTTTCCTTTCGGGGAAGCACGAAAACCTATTATTTTGACTCGGGAAGCTTAACGCTTTCGACAAAGGACAGCGTTATCGTTGAAACGGCAAGAGGACTTGAGTTTGGAAGGATCACCATGCCCAACCGTGCTGTGAGCCCCACGCAGATCGTTTCTCCCTTAAAGCGTGTTATCCGCGTTGCTACGGCAGAGGACGCACGCCACAACGAGGAAAACCGCGTCGCCGAGGCTCGCGCCAAGAAAATCGGCGAGGAAAAGATCGAAAAGCACAAGTTGGAAATGAAGCTGGTCGACGTGGAATATACCTTTGATAACCAAAAGCTTCTCTTCTATTTTACCGCAGACGGCAGAGTGGATTTCCGCGAGCTGGTTAAGGATCTTGCCTCAAGCTTCCACACCCGCATTGAGCTTCGCCAGATCGGTATTCGCGACGAGGCGAAGATGATGGGCGGGCTTGGCGTTTGCGGACGACCCTTCTGCTGCTCGACCTTCCTTCCCGACTTTGTTCAGGTCTCCATTAAAATGGCGAAGGAGCAGAACTTCTCCCTTAACTCCAACAAGATCTCGGGTAGCTGCGGTCGCTTGATGTGTTGCCTGCGCTACGAGCACGAGGTCTACGAGGAGGCTTTGAAAACGACGCCGCCCGTTGGCTCGACTGTCTCCACCGCAAACGGTGAGGGCGTGGTGATCGAGGCTCGACCGCTCGCGCAGACCGTCAAGGTAAGGCTTTCCGAGGGCAACGATACCCCCAAGCTTTACCCCTGCTCCGAGATCACCGTTTTGGCGGCAGGCAAGGGAAAGCGCCCGAAGCCCGAGCAAAAGGAAGCCGCAGCAGATGATGGAAAATCGGGGAAAAAGTCGAAATAATCCCCTGCTTTTCAAGAAAATAGCAGAATTCTCATAAGTTTTTTTGAAAAACTTTATCAAAACATCTTGATTTTTCGCATATTTGTTGTTACAATAGTAGCGGAAATAAAAATTATGGAGGTACACAACAATGGCTTATAAGATTACCGACGATTGCGTAGGTTGCGGCGCATGCGCAGATGCTTGCCCCGTAGGATGCATCTCTGAGGGCGACGGCAAGTACGTTATCGACGCTGAGCAGTGCGCTGGTTGCGGTGCATGCGCAGACGCTTGCCCTGTTGGCGCTCCCGTAGAGGAGTAATTACCTAAAACGAAGCGGAGCAGACAAATTCTGTTCCGCTTTTCTTTTATATCCGTATTTTCGGAGGTTCTCTCTGTGACAAACGTCATTTTAGAAAACGAACGGCTTGACGAGGTCAACGACCGACTTCGCCTCATCCAAAAGACCGACGGTCTCACCTTCGGTACAGACGCATTGCTTCTTGCCGCGTTCATCGGAAAAACGGGAGACGCAGCACTTGAGCTTGGCGGCGGAAGCGGCATTATATCTATGCTTCTTGCTGCCAGAGAGCGCTTTGCGCGTATCGTATGCGCGGAGATCCAGCCCGTATATGCCAACCTAATTGAGCGAAATATTGCTCTAAACGGTCTTGGAGACCGCCTTAGCGCACGGTGTGCCGACGTTCGCAACACGGGCGCTCTCGGTGAGTGTAGCAGCTTTGACGCCGTTTTTTCCAACCCTCCGTATATGACGGCCAAAAGCGGCTCGCTTTGCGAGACCGACGCTAAGAGCATCGCCCGCCATGAGATACACGGCACGATAGACGATTTTGCCGCGTGTGCCGCAAAAATGCTAAAATACGGCGGAAGGTTCTATACGGTCTACCGATGCGACCGATTGATCGATCTTATCGACGCATTGCGCAAAAACCGACTTGAGCCGAAGCGCATGACCTTTGTTTTTGCTCGCCCTTCCCTCTCCCCCGCAATGGTCTTGACCGAGGCACGCCTCGGCGGCAGGGCGGACTTACGCGTTACGCGCCCCTTGATCCTCACGAGCGAAAACGGCGAAAACAGCACCGACTATAACTATCTTTTGGAAAAGGGTATTTTACCAAAGGATTTCTTTTGATAGGAGTTTATCATGTCTTTCTTTACCGACCTGATCGAAAATGAGGAGAAAAACAAAATTCTTCCCTCTACCCTCTATCTTATCGCCACTCCGATCGGCAACCTCGCCGATTTTTCGGCACGCGCCGTAAAAGCACTCGCGGGTGTGGATTTTATTGCGGCAGAGGATACGAGAAACGCACAAAAGCTGCTTTCTCTCTTTGATATTCCCTCCAAGGAATGCGTCAGCTATTTCGAGCATAACAAGCGCGAAAAGGGCGAATATATCGTTCGCCGTCTGCTTTCGGGAGAGTCATGTGCCTTGGTGACGGATGCAGGCACACCCGCCGTCAGCGATCCGGGCGAGGACCTCGTCCGCCTTTGCGCAGAGAGTGGCGTTACCGTAACGGCTGTGCCCGGCTGCTGTGCCGCCATCAACGCGCTCTCTCTTTCCGCGCTTTCAACCGGGCGATTTGCCTTTGAGGGCTTTCTTTCGGCAAACGCAAGCGAGCGCCGCCGTCATCTTGAAAAGCTCATTTTTGAGGAAAGAACGCTGATATTTTACGAAGCTCCGCACAAGCTTCGCTCCACGCTTTCCGACCTCTATGCCGCCTTCGGTAACCGTCGAATTGCGCTTTGCCGCGAGATGACCAAGCTCAACGAGCAGATCATGCGTACGACCCTTAAAGGTGCGGTAGAATACTATGAGGAAAACGCGCCGCGCGGCGAATACGTTTTGATTTTAGAGGGTACCGATGCTCTCTCCCCGGAATGCCGCCCCCAAAAGGAAGAGAGCGCTTGGTATGCCTCTCTTTCGCACGAGGCACACGTTGCCGCCTACGAGGCAAAGGGACTTTCGCGTATGGACGCCATCAAGTCTGCCGCGAAGGATCTTGGGCTTTCCAAAAGTGAGCTCTACAAGGAATTAAACTGCAAATAGAGAAAAGGACAGAGAACGACCTCGCTCTCTGTCCTTTTGGTTTTTTAATAGTTCTCTGCGTGAATCTCGAAGTAGCTCTGAGGATGGTTGCAGGTGGGGCAAACGTCGGGGGCGTTCGTACCAACGACGATGTGACCGCAGTTGCGGCATTCCCAAACCTTGACCTCGCCCTTTGCAAAGACCTCTGCCATCTCCACGTTGTGAAGCAGGGCGCGGTATCTTTCCTCATGATGCTTCTCGATAGCGGCAACAAGGCGGAACTTCTTTGCAAGCTCGTGGAAGCCTTCCTTCTCTGCCGTTTCGGCAAAGCCTGCGTACATATCCGTCCACTCATAGTTTTCGCCTGCGGCAGCGGCGGCAAGGTTCTCGGCGGTGTTGCCGATGCCTGCAAGCTCCTTGAACCACAATTTTGCGTGCTCTTTTTCGTTGTCGGCGGTTTTGAGGAAGAGTGCGGCGATCTGCTCATAGCCCTGCTTCTTGGCAACCGAGGCAAAATAGGTGTACTTGTTTCTTGCCTGCGACTCGCCTGCAAAGGCAGCCTCAAGGTTCTTCTCGGTTTCAGTGCCTGCATACTTGGTTTTGGGCTCTTCTTCGATCAGCTCGAGCTTATCGCCCTTAGCTTTGCAGATGGGGCATACAGGCTCGTAGCCCTCCTCAACCTCAAAGATCGCACGGCACAGCTTGCATTTGTATTTTTTCATTGTGTGGGTCTCCTTTTCATTTTTTATTTTACAATTTTATTATAGCACCAAATTTGTGAAAATACTGTGACGAAGTCACAATTTTTTAAAAAATTTTCATTTTCCTCAAAGAGAATGAAAATTACGCTTAAAATCATTGCATTTCGCTTTGTCGTAGTGTATAATATCCTTGTTTACAGGAAGGAGTTTCTTTATGGCTTACTTGTATTTGCTCATGGCAACGGTATCATCGGCTCTCTTAAGTGTTATCGGCTCTCTTTTTAACAGAAAAAATGCCGCTTACAAGGGCTTCTCTATGCTCTATAATTTCATTTTGATCGGAAGCGCTTGCTGCATATGGGGTATCATATATTTAAACGACCTTTCCTTTGACGCGGGCGTTCTTCCCTACTCGCTCGGGTACGGCATTATGCATGCCTTGGCGCTGATATGCCTGTTTAAGGCGCTGGAATGCGGACCCGTTTCGCTTACGGCTATGATAAAGTCCATTTCGCTCATAGCGCCTTCGATCTGGGGATTTTTCTTTTGGGGTGACGTTCCGACGACGTTTATCATCATCGGCTTTGTTTTGGTTCTCGCTTCTCTCATTTTATGTTTTGCTGAGAAAAAGAAGAAGGACAGCGCCACAATTCCGCTAAAATGGTTTATATACATTATAGGCTTAACCGTTACCAACGGAGGAACGCTGATTATTCAAAAGTATCAGCAGCGCGCGTTTGACGGTGCGCACAAAAATATGCTGATGTTTTTTGCCACGCTTCTTGCCGCACTCATTTGCCTTGTCTTTTTCCTTGTCGGCAAAAAAAAGAACACGCTTCCCCCGTCAGCACTCAAAAAAAGCTTTTATCTACCCATAATCGCAGGTGCCGGAAGCGCAACGCTCAATCTTCTTTTGATGCTTCTGATCCCCCTTCTTCCCGGTGCCTTGATCTACCCTGCGGTTGCGGTTGGAGCCTTGATCCTTACCACGCTTTTTTCCGCTCTCGTTTGTAAGGAGCATCTTCGCCCTATGCAGTGGGCAGGGCTTCTGGTCGGAGCGGTGGCGATCGCTTTTTTGAATTTGTAAGGAGCAAGTGATGACAGAAAAGCTTTTATCCTTGATCGAAGAAAAGGAGCCAAACGCCCTTCTCCTTTTGGAAGAGATTACAAAAATAGAAAGCCCTACGGGCTATAAGGATGGCGTAGACGCCGTTGGTGCCTATCTGATAGAACGAGCCGAAGCAAACGGCTTTTCGGTTGAGATCCACCGCGAAAGCGTTTCGGGAGACGCCATTGCCATTACTATGAACGGCGATGCCGCGGGCGCACCTATCTGCTTTTCGGCACATATGGATACGGTGCATCCGATCGGCTCGCTCAAGGAAATGCCCGTTTACACAAAGGATGGCTTTATCTACGGTCCCGGGGTTTGCGACTGCAAGGGCGGTATTGTCTCTGCGTTTACCGCTATGGAAGCTCTCAGCGAGTGCGGCTTTACCGCTCGCCCTGTGAAGCTTCTTTTGCAAAGCGACGAGGAGACGAGCAGCCGCCAGAGTGAAAAGCGAACGGTTGCCTTTCTTACTGAAAAGGCAAGAGGCGCTATCGCCTTTTTAAACTGCGAGCCGCACAGACGCGGACTCGTTACCATCGCGCGCAAGGGCATTTCGCGCTACGAGCTTACCGTTATCGGCAAGGCAGAGCATGCGGCAGAGTGCTATCTTGGCAAAAATGCCATAGCGGAGGCAGCACACAAGATTCTCGCGCTGGAAGAAATGAAAAATCCAGACGGTATCACCGTCAACTGCGGACTCATCTCGGGCGGCACAGCGGAAAACACCGTTCCCGAAAAATGCACCTTTACCGTTGACGTTCGCTATACCACGAAGGAAGAAATGGCATACGCCGA
>JAZOSE010000059.1:0-3004 GCA_045656965.1 Eubacteriales bacterium | reverse complement strand
TTCCTTGATCTTCTTGCGGGCGTTTCCGATCCCGAAAGCAAGAGAAAGATCATCGGTAAGGAATTTATCGAGGTGTTCGCCGAGGAGGCGAGAAAGCTCGAGGGCGTAGAGTTCTTAGCACAGGGCACCATCTACCCCGACATTCTGGAAAGCATCAAGCAGGCAGAGGGCAAAAAGGCGGTTAAGTCCCACCACAACGTGGGCGGTCTTCCCGATGACCTTCAGTTTAAGCTTTGCGAGCCCGTAAGGCTTCTCTTCAAGGATGAGGTAAGAGTTGTGGGTGAGGCACTTGGTCTTCCCCATGCCATGGTTTACCGTCAGCCGTTCCCCGGCCCCGGTCTCGGTGTTCGTTGCCTCGGTGCCATCACCCGTGACCGTCTGCATGCCCTTCGCGAGGCAGACGCGATCCTTCGCGAGGAGTTTGCCAACTTCGGTCTTGCCGAGAAGGTATGGCAGTATTTCGTCACCATTCCCGACATCAAGAGCGTTGGCGTCAAGGACGAAAGCCGTTACGAGGGTTGGCCCGCCATTATCCGCGCCGTCAACACCAAGGACGCGATGACTGCTACCATTGAAGAGATCCCCTACGAGGTCCTTCATAAGATCGTAGGCCGCATCACAAGTGAGGTAGAGGGCATCAACCGCGTTCTCTACGACCTCACTCCGAAGCCCACCGGCACAATTGAGTGGGAATAAGGCATTTGCCAAGGCAAATGCAATGAAATCCGTCGCGATGCGTCGGAATAAATCTGCTTTGCAGATGAAATCCTCGCTTTGCTCGGATGAAATCGCTGCGGCGACGGGTGGATTTCATTCAACCGAAAACGCAGTTTTCGATTTCATCCGCCGAGGGCGGACTTCATCACCAAGTGATTTCATCTCGCCAAGGTTTGCCTTGGCGAGATTTCATTAAATAAGGAGTTTTTGATGAGAGAGAATAAGCTTGCTGATCTATCGATGGATTTTGCGGTAAAATCGCTTGAATTGACCGAAAAGATCGAAGGTCATTATTCGTTGAAGAATCTTAAAAAGCAGATCTTGATTTAAGGATAACAAAATGAAAAACATAAAAATAACTGACGTGCGCGCCGAAAAGGGCGACGCCGCATTTTTGATCGACGACGGAAAAACGAGCGTGCTTTACGACGTGGGCTCGCCCGTGTGGCTTTCGCTTCTTTTTGCCGCCTTTGCGGTGGTGCTGTCGCTCTACGCATCGCTTTGGGCGGTGGTTTTGTCGCTTTGGGCGGTCTTTGCGTCCCTTGCGGCAGGTCCGCTCGGTGGCGCTTTGGCAGGTGTCTTCTACGTTTTTCTTGGCGAAGGGCTTTTCGGCGCTCTTCTTTTGGGCGCGGCTTTTGTCTTGGCAGGTCTTGCCATCTTTGCCTTCTTCGGCTGTCGCTTGGCGACCAAGGGGGCGTGGGTCTTAACGAGAAAAACGGTAGTCTTCATCAAAAAATGCTTTATGGGTAAGGAGGAAGCAAAATGAAAAGATCGGCAAAAATATGGCTTCTTTCTGCCGCGGCGCTTCTTCTTGTCGGCGCTTTGATCTTTGCGGGCGTTATGACGGCATTAAAATGGAATTTCGGAGGACTTATGCTAAACAAATACGAGAATGAGGAATACACCCTTGAGGGTGCGCTTGCAGATATTTCCGTTACCGCCGACACGGCGCAGATCCGTTTCGTGCCCGCAACCGACGGCAAGGTCACGGTGAAAACGCACGAGCATAAGCGCGCGAAGCATACCGTGACGCTGAAGGACGGCAAGCTCACCGTGGCGCAAAGTGACCAAAGAAAATGGTACGAGCATATTTTTGATTTCGGCAAGCCCACCGTTACCGTGGCGCTCCCTGCGGGCGCGTACGGCGCACTTACGGTAGAGGCAAGCACGGGTGACGTTCTCGTTTCGGATGCGCTTACCCTTAAAAGCGCCGAAATAAAGCTTACAACGGGCGACGTGGAATATTACGCTTCCACCTCGGGAGAGGTGAATATACAAACAAACACGGGCGATATTGAGGTGAAGGGCGCACGCGTGGGCGCGCTTTCGCTCTCGGTTACGACGGGCGACGTTGAGCTTTCAAGCCTTGACTTGACGGGCGCTCTTTCCGTCAAGGTCTCGACGGGCGACACGGATATGGAGAGCGTGATGGCGAAAAGCCTTGCCTCAACGGGCTCAACGGGCGATATGTCGCTGGAAGGCGTGACCGTGGCGGAAAGAATGGAGATCGAAAGATCAACGGGCGACGTGCGCTTTGAGGGCTGCGACGCGGGTGAGATCCTTGTTCGGACCGACACGGGAAGCGTGACGGGCTCGCTCCTTTCAGAGAAGGTCTTTATTGCGCGCACCGACACGGGCAGAGTTGACGTTCCGAGGACCGTGACGGGCGGCAGGTGTGAGATTACCACCGACACGGGAGATATTAGAATTACGCTCAGATAAGTATTTATAAAAGAGCACCGCGAGAAAAACTCGCGGTGCCAAATTTTTAATTTTACCACTTGCAAAGGCGTAAAAAGTGTGTTATAATAAACACGCTACACATCTGAATATTTTCACAAACAAGGGAGTACTATCGGTAAAAACGTACTCTCTCTCTCCCTTGTATGTGGAAGATGTGTAGCAACATTGAGAGAGGCGTTTTTCGTGCGCCTCCCCGTGAGGCGCATTTTTTGTTTTTGGGGGTGAGGATTTGAAAAAAATGAAAGCGGCAGTGGCGGTTCTTTTAGCCTTCGTCCTGCTTTTTTCAAGCGTTGCCTGTCAGCCGATGGAAGAGGTGCGTCAAGGTGTAGTAAAGGACAGATGGGTGTGGGTGGCGGAAACGGGAAAAAGGTATCACGCCAGCGAAACGTGCAGTAATATGAAATCCCCCTTCTTCATTTCCCGTGAGGATGCAGAAAAAAGAGGATACACGCCTTGTCAAAAGTGTTATTAAATGGAAAGCGGAGGAGGGGAGGGCATCCGCCCCATTGGTTGTTACTTTGGGTGCTTGGTCAGACCGCAAAGC
>JAZOSE010000058.1:0-6882 GCA_045656965.1 Eubacteriales bacterium | reverse complement strand
TCCTTGCCGTCGATATAACCGCCGCGAACGCCTGCATTGGTTAAAAGTCCAATGGTATCAAAGGGCTTATCGAAGTCTTCCCAGTGCGAGCCCTTGATGCCCGCATAGTCGCCAAGCGGTACGCCGTCCTTGACGAGCGTTAACTCAGGGAATGCGGCAACGTATTCCACCGTAAAGTCGGGGGTAAGGATCAAGGTGGGGTTAAAGACGATGACGTTGTCACACGCCTGCTGCTTAGCAAGATAATTCGCCTCGGTGGAATCCTCAACCGTCAGGTTATAGCCGAAGCCGCCGCCCTCACGGAAGCGCCATCCGCTCGTTTTGTCGGTCGCGCTGTAAACGCCGCCGACGATGCTTGCGTGGTTTTCACCGATCTTATCGTACCAAACGCCGTTAGCAAGGTTGACGGAAACGTCCTCGTCGCCAAAAGCGGAATAAAGAGCGACAAGACCCGCGCCATTCTGAGAGCTTTTTCCGTCAGCGCCGATATAAAGAGCGTCGTAAACGGTCTTTTTGCTTCCCTCTTTGGCTGCCTCGAACGCCCCCTTAACGTCGACGATCGCCTTTTCCACCTTCGCCTTTTCGGTAGCGGAGCCCTTTTCCAGCTTCACATCAGCGACGGTGGAGGCGACCTTCTCGCGCATCGCAGTGCTCATCGAAAGACGCTCTGCGGCATCGATCTTATAAAAGGCAACAAGGTCAGCCAGATGGTTTTGATCACGCTCTGCCTGGTTTAACGCCTTATTATAAATACGGATGGAATAGTTGCTCTCCGCACAGTCACGAAGAAGGATAAAGGATTTTTTGTTTGCGACCGCCGCCGTAAGACCCGTGGAGGTGGCGGTGAAGCTTTTAGAAGAGAGGTTTGACGGCGCAAACTGATAGTATACGGTGAAGGAAACGTCGTAGGCATTTCCTACGCTTGAAACGGATTTGGTGATGGTTCTTTCTACCGTTGCCATCGTACCGTCATTCAGGATAAAGCCGTCTAAGCTATCGCCGTTTGCCGCGGTATAGCCCGAAAGGGGATTCTTTGCCGCGCTTCCGATATAATGCTCGTTATTAAAGTAAACGTTATTTTTCCATTGACCCGCGATATACGAGATCTGACCGTATTGCGCGATGATCCTTTCCGTCTTAACAAAGAAGAATACCTGCGCGGTTTCAAACGCGCCGTAAACGCCGTTAACGTAGTTCGAGGCAATATCCGACTTCGCCTTCGGAAGGTTGGTGATCACCTTGTTTTCAACGACAGGAATATAACTTGTGTGAGGCGCGGCGCTTTGACGTGCCACCTCTTGCACGCTCCACTCGTCACCGATCGCCTTAGCGACCGCGTCGGCGTTTAAGTAGGCGTCAAAGCCGCCGGTTTCATCCGTGCGAGACAGTTTCAAGAAGCCGTCACCCGCGCACCACGCAAACGACTTGCCCGAGGAAAGCGCATAAGCGCCCGCCTCCAAAGAAGGATTTAAGTACGCCTCGTAGCCCTCACGACCGTAAAGGTTGACAGGGCGCCACTCGGTGAGCTTCTCCGTTCCCTCAGTCATAGAGTAAGCGTCGAAGAGTGCAACGAGGCCATCCTTGACGTAAAGGTCAATATAGCTTCCCGATGCGCTTTGCGCACTCACGTCCGCCACTTCCTCGGCGCTCGACACCGTTGCAAAGACGGTGAAGAGGCTTAAAAGCATGGAAAGCGTGAGAAGAAGGCTTAAAAATCTCTTTTTCATTTGCGTGTTCTCCCTTTTGTGCGGTTATCGCACTGTTTTTCTCTTGAACGATCAAGAGGCTTTTCTGCATTTTACATTATACTATATTGTTTTTTTCGTGTCAACCTACACGACATTTTTTTCTTGATTTTTTGCAAAACGCAAAAAACCGCTTTTTTTCGCGGCATAGCGAGGGAAGCGACCGAAAAAACGGCATTTTTTTGCAAAAAAGCATTTCCCTGCAATTGTAAACATTTTGTGTACAAAAATGACGGCCGGACCGTTTGGTCCAGCCGTCGGGAAAACGAAATATTAGTAGTTGTTCGACTGAAGAAGTGCGATATCGCCGCGGTGACCCTCAGAGCCAGCCTTTGCGATAAGACCCTTGACGTAATCGGGAATGCTCTTGACACCCACGATATACACGGTGCCTTCTTCTTGGAGGTTTCTGCCCTTTACTGCATCCTTTACGTCAAAGAAGCTCTGGTATACCTCGTAGAACTGTGCGTCCTCCTCGGTAGCTCTGACGTTAATGATGAAGTTGTCCTTAACGAAGAGGTTGTGGCACTCCTGATCGTCGATGTGCTGCAAATAGATGTAGTCGGAGCCCTGACGGGAGAGGCGCTTCGATTCCGCTTCCTCTTCGCTTACACCGTACGTATCAAGGTCGGTTTCGTCCTTGTGTGCGCCGTAGGACTGCTCTGCCACGATATTCTCGAAGCAGTACCAGTTAGAGGAGGAGATATCGAAGTAGATACCAACGACCATCTTACCCGTGCCGTCACCCGTGTTCTTGGAGAACATAATGTAGTTGTGATGCATCGAGTTGATGTAGAAGTCGGTCACGCTCGTCTTCTGGTTGGGCAGCGGAACGTAGATCGCGCCACCGTCACCCATCTCGGTCATAAATCCGCTGATGTAGTTATAGGATACGTCTACGTTACGAAGGTTGACACGGTTGTCGTAGTCAAAGTTCTTGTAATCGTAGTTGAAGTCCCAACCGAGCGAGATCGCAGTATAGGTGCAGTCAATAACGGTGTTGTTCTTGATCACACCCTGATCCAGCTTGGTGATCATCAAGGCGGGAGTGTTGTACTCGGTTGCGATGTTGTGGAAGTAGTTGTTGATAACGGTTACGTCGCGCGCACCCGTTTCGCCCTCGAACCAGGAGCCACCCGTCGAGTCGGAGAGAATGGGGTTGTGCGTACCCATACGCAGAGCCGAGGAGCCAATATTCTCAAAGACGTTGTTCGCGTAGTAGAAATCGGTGTTCCAGCCTGCCGCATTGATACCCTCGCAAGCGAGATCGTAGAAGCGGCAACCCGTGACTCTAACCTCGGAGCAGTCGTTGAAGTAGAGTGCGGATCTGTCTTGGAAGCCCGTCGTACCGTAAAGCGTTACGTAGGGCGACATACCGCCAAGACCGCCAAGATAGTCGTTCTCGGTCAGCCAGTAATCGTCGGTGCCCGTGAACTGAACGTTCTCGAAGTTGAGCTTGTTAACGCCCCAAAGGGTAAACATCCAGTCAAGCGTTGCGTACTCCACGTCGAAGCCGCTTACGGGCGTGTCGGAGTAGAGGTAGAGCTTACCGCTCGCACGATCATAGAAGTACTCGTTGTTTTCATCGAGATATGCATACGCATTCTTCATATGAACGTAACGATCGGAGGTCAGGTAGCCGTCGTTGATCTGGAAGCCGTTATAGGTGAGCCAAATAGCGGTGAGACGCTTGTTGAATATCTCCTGTGCCGCGTTCTTATCAATGGAAAAGTCAAGATCTGCGAATGCCTGAGAAAGAGAGGAGAGCGTGCCGCCAGAGGCGTTAAGCACGTCGGCAACGAGACCTGCGCCTCCGCCACCTTCATTGCCTGCGGAAAAGTTCTTATATTCCTCGATCTTTGCCTCTACGGTAGCCTTGCTCGAAAAGAGCGAAACAGAGCCCATAAGGCTTGCAACCAGTGCTTTTGCCTCTGCGCCAAGTGCCTCATAAGAGGCAAGGCTTGCTCCCGAGGTGATGGCAAGGTCGATCATATGGTTGTGGTCAAGCTCAGCGCGGGAGAGCTCTCTGTTGTAGATACGGATAGAGTGCTGGGTAGCACCGCCGCCCGCAACGGTGAGCTTAGTGGAATAGTGAAGTGCTTTGTTGTCGGGATATTTGGTGATATCGTAGCTTGCCGTGTTGTTGCTGCCCGCGGCATTGCGGAACATCGGCAGGGACTGATAGTAGACCTTGTAGTGCGAGGCGTAGCTCGTCACGCCTGCTTCTACCGTTTCGGTAACGCCGAGGCGGAAGAAGGTACGCTCCACGGTGAAGGGACCGTTTCCGACCAGAACGTTATCGTAGCTGACGCCGTTTTTATCTACTACGTTCTTAAAGGTGGTCGCGCCGTACGCGGAGGTGGTATAGTAAACGTGGTCAAGGTAAGCGTAGGTCGAAGTCGTGCCAAAGCAGATCTGCCCGAAGAGCACGTTATGAAGGGTCATACCGTAACCGGTATCATCGGGCTTGATGTTGGGGGTGTTAAGATCGCCGTAAAGCAGCGAGCCAATCGCACCCGAGTTGTAGTCACCGACGCTTACGTACTGATCGTTGTTGACAAATACGCCGTTTTCAACCTTCGGCACAAGAAGATTCGGATAGGACTGGATCTCTTGCACGGTATAGGTCGTGCCAAGGAGCGCACCGAGCGAGTCAAGGTTGAGCGCGCCGCTCTTCGCTACGGGCTTAACGCCGCCGTCAACGAACTTCCAAGAGTTCAAAAAGCTGTAGGAATAGGTCAAAGGATCTATATAATCCTCGTAGCCCTCTACTCCGTAAAGATCTACAGGCTTCCAAACAGAGGTCTCGCCGTCGGTCGACTTTGCGGAGAACGCATCAAAGATAGCAACGAGGCCGTCGCTTACGTAATCGTAAATATACTCCTTTGCTTCCTCACGCTTCGACTTTTCTGCAAGAGCAATCGCATCCGTCAGAGCCTTTTTGAGAAGCATATACTCGGAGCCCGGTGCCGCATCCTTGCCGGAGCGAGCAATTTCGATGGTGTCAGTCGCAGCATAAAGAGCCTTCGTCTGATATCTGTCGTAGGCAAGAACCTTTGCGAGCGTAGCATTGTCAAGACCGTAGAATGCCACGAGATCCGCAAAGTGATTCTGCGATCTTTCCGCAGAATTCAACGCCTTGTTGTAGAAACGGACGGAATAAACGCGAGCCGCCTCGTCCGCAAGGATACGGAACGCCGTAGAGTCTGCCGCAGCTTTATCGGGAACCGTGAAGTTCGCGGAAAGAGAGCCTTGGACGTTACCGTACTTCGTCGTAGGAGCAAACTGATAATCGGTAACGAAGCTTACCGCAAATCCGCCCTCAACTGCCGTTGCGTCGCCAAGGCGCGAAATGGTTCGCTCAAAGATGCCCGCTTTGTTGACTCCGACATAGCTGTATTCGGCGGGAACTCTCGTTTTGCCGTCGGCAACGAACACCTTGTCAGCGGAAATGACACCGTATACTCGCTATTGAAATAAACCTGACCGACACTTTTAGGATTGGAGGGATTATAGTATTGATTGCAAAGATATACGTCGATCATGATCTGATGCTTGATCAGATGGACAATGTTAGGTGCAAAAACGCCATAGGCGCCAAGCAGCCAAGCCTGATGGTCCTTGCCCAGAGCATCATAATTGGAAATAGTATAAGTACCGTTGCCGTTGTCTACGTAGGTTGCGGTAAACTTGGCGTCGCGGCTGATGGTTCCGTCCATAGCAAAAACCTCTTGCACAGGCCACTCCGTGCCGAGCTTTTCACCTAAAACGGATACATCGAAGAAGACATCGGCCGTGCCGGAAGTCTTTCCACTCGCAACAAGGGACAGATAACCGTTTGCAAACTGCCACTTTACGCGGGAAGCATCTGCATTCTTGGTTCCGCCTACGTTATCTGCGGCATAGGAAAACGCGGTCGTATAGGTAGCAGGGTCTACGTATGCGTCATATCACTCCTTGCCGGACAGATCAACGGCTTTCCATTCGGTAGCCGCATCTGGCGAGGCAGAAAGACCGAATCCGTCGAAGAGTGCAACGAGACCCTCCTTTACGTAAAGGTCAAGATAGCTCGCACCGGCACCAGAGGACTTTGGCGAGGGCGTGCTGTCATCACCGCTTGCCGCGCTCGTGGTGGTAGCAAAAACGGTGAAGAGACTGATGAGCATGCTAAGCATTAGAACAAAGCTCAAAATTCTCTTTTTCATAGCTTTTTCTCCCTTTTCAAAATGATATTTTAAACGATTGACGACCGTTTTTGTCAAATCAAACAAAAGCGAAAAAAATTCTATCTTATTTTAGCACATTTTTACTCAATTGTAAATGTGTTTTTTGTTGTATTCTTGTGTTTTTTATCCTATTTAGTGACAATTTGAATATATTTTCACACATTTTTTGGTGTATTTTACCGGTTTTCCGCCTTTGTCCATTTCCAAATCTGATATCTTTTTAAAAGGATGTCCGTTTTTTGCTATAATTTTGCAATTTTTCTTTTATTTTGCCCGTTTTTTGATGAAATTTTACGCCTTTATCAAATGCCCGAAAGGAGCAGCCGCGCCTCTGCGGAAATGGTGATTTCGCCGAGCGTGGCGGGCAAAAGATACCCGTCGCCCTGAGAGAAGGGATAGTCCTCGTCAAAATAGCGAATGCTTCCCTCTCCGCTGACGCAAAGGATATGCAAAAAGGAATCCTCTCCAACGAAAAGCTCTGCTTTTCCGTCTACGTCCAGCGTTCTTGCCGAGAAGTAGGGATTGACCGAAAGAACGCTCGGATCATCCTTTTCCTCCGCGGTAGCGCGCGCGTAACGAAGTGCGTCGATCTCTTCCTCGGAAAAGGGATACACGACGTCCATCGCTTTAGCAACGTGAAGCGGTCGGAGATTTCCCTCCTTGTCGCGGCGGTCATA
Source organism: Eubacteriales bacterium (assembly GCA_045656965.1). GTDB lineage: Bacteria > Bacillota > Clostridia > Oscillospirales > CAG-272 > UBA1740. The sequence continues at coordinate 234 of JAZOSE010000058.1, read as the reverse complement.
GTCGAAGAAACGGTAGGTCACGTCGGAGGACTGTTGGATCTCGGCGATCACGATACCCTCGCCGATGGCGTGCAAAAGACCCGCGGGGATAAAGACCGCGTCACCCGCGCGAACGGGGATCTCCTTTAAGACGCTCTCGACCTCGCCTCTTTGTAATGCCTCGGCAAGCGTTTTCTTATCCGCGCCGTCCGAAAGCCCGTACACAAGGCGTGCGCCCTCCTTTGCCTCGGCGAT
>JAZOSE010000057.1:0-3984 GCA_045656965.1 Eubacteriales bacterium | reverse complement strand
TTACGCCTTTTTTATACTCGTTGACGATGGCGTAGGTGGGCGAGCGGGTCTCCTTGATGCCGAGTGCGGCGGCGAAGCCGCGCGTGAACGCGGTTTTACCGACGCCCATTTCGCCAAAGAGGGCGACGAAGGCGCGGCGGGGGAAATTTTCTAAAAGATATGCGGCAAGGCGGGCGCCGATGGCTTCGGTCTCGCTTGCGCTATTGGTAAGGTATGTAGGCACGGGCGCTCTCCTTTGCATTTTAGTTGAAGCCGGGATAATCGAAAACGTCCTCTCCGAAAACGAAGCGGAGAGCGGCACGGTATTCCTCCTTTGCGCGTTTCATTTTAGCCTCGTTGATTTTTTCGGGCAAAACGGCACGAAGAAGGGTGTTTTTGGGTGTGTCGTCGGGGTCGGTCAATTCAAGCGCCGAGCATTCGTAGCCATAGGTGCGAAGCCGCGCCAGACGAAGTGCGTCGGTCAATGCCTCACAAAGCTTTCCCGAGAGCTTGGGGTAATCGGTGACGAAGGAAAGCTCCTTGACCTTGACCTTGGAAAGCAGGTCGTGCTGACAGCAGGGCGTGGACAAAATGACGCCCGCCTTGACCGAGGCGGCAAAATGAAGCACGATATCGGTGGCGATATCGCACGCATGGAGCGAAAGGACGAGGTGGGGCGCGCGATGGGCGCTGATTTCACGAATATCGCCCGTTTTAAAGTGCATCCCCGAAAAGCCGAGCGCCTTGGCGGTTGCCTCACAAAACTCCATACAGTCGCGCTTGAGGTCCATTCCGAGCATTTCGACGGTCCTTCCGCGAATGGCGGTGAAATAGTGGTAAACGGCAAAGCTGAGATAGCTTTTTCCACAGCAAAGGTCGTAAATAAGGAGCACTTCGTCCTTGGGAAGCTTATCCTCAATATCGCGCACGTGCTCTAAAAAGCGATTGATCTGACGGAACTTGGCTTGCTTTTTATCGTGCACTCTTCCGTTTTTATCGCTGATGCCAAGATAAGCGAGGAAGGGCTCCTTCCCCGAAAGAATATAATTTTTGCTTTTTTCCAGCGTTTCTGTGAGCGCGTCGGCAAACGAGCGGCCCGAAAGAAGCGACAAAAGCTTTTTGCCACCGAGAAGCACCTCGCTTCCCTTTTTGCTTCGGCGGTACTCCGCGTCGGCGGCGGCGGTCAAAAGATTGATCTGCGCGTAAAGCGAAACGGCGTCACCAATAGCAGGGATAGCCTCATCGGGCGAAAGGTTGCGGTGAAGGGCTTTTCCGTCTGCCATCAATTCCTCAAAGGCGAAGAGGAGCTTGTCCTTATGGGTGCAAGGACGAACGGTCAGCTTTTTTCTCGCCGCATCGTCGCTTTTGGAAAAGACGATCTTTTTGAGCGCCGATGCCTCAAACGAGGCTTTGACGAGAGATATAAGTTCTTCGCGCGCGCTCATTTCTTTTCACTCTTATCCTTCTTTTTGAAGGACACCTTGTTTTCGCAATGGTCCAAAAGGCGGCGAATGTTGGTTCTGTGGGTGAAGAATATAAACAAGCCGACGAAAATACACGGCAGAAGGATCAATCCCTCAGGGGGTCTGTTTAAAATGATCTTAAACATACGGTCGGTCAAAATGGGATAGAAGAAGGCGACCGCAAGCGAGGAAAGCGACACGTACTTAAAGCCGAAGAGCATAATGGCAAAGACGAGAAGCTCCACAGCGAAAACAGGGGGTGCAAGAATGAGGACAGCGGCGGCGGTGCAAAGCACGCCCTTGCCACCCTTGAATTTAAAGTAGATGGGATAGGAATGTCCGAGAATGCAAGCAACAGCGGAAAGGTAAAGAAAGCCGTTTACCGAGAAGGCACGCAGATACTGAAAGCCGCCGAAAACGATAGCCGTAATTAAAATGGCAAGAGCGGTCTTTAAAACATCACCGAGAAGAACGAGCACGCCTGCCTTTTTGCCGTATACGCGCATGGTGTTGGTAAGCCCTGCGTTACCGCTTCCCTTTTTTCTGATATCCTCACCGTAAAAAAGACGGGAGACGAGAACGGCGCTGTTGATGCTTCCAAGAAGATAGGAAACAACAAGGCAAGCGAGGAGTGCCAAAATAGGCGTATATGGAAAGTTGAAGGTAACACCCTTTCTTATCAATCCGAATTGAAGAATATCCAGCATTTTATCCCTTTCTAAGCGGTCAAGCCGTTTGATGGTTTTACTTCATTAGTATAGCATAGTTTTTTACGAAAAGCAATCGTTTTTTGGCGCGTGGCGGCATTTTGTTTCACAAAACGCTTGCTTTTTTGCTCTTTTTTCGTTACAATAGAGGCAAAGCAGCAAGCAAAAAGGAGAAAAGCTTATGAACGAGAGCATGCAAAATCTCTTCAAGGACGAGGGCATAAAGTGCCTTTCGCACCTTCCCTTTTCGCTTTGCCGTGTAACGCGTCCTTATTTATACGAAAAAAAGGGGCTTGTGCCGCAAAGCGTTCTTGTGTTTTTAATTCCCTACTATGCGGGCGAGCCGGAGAATTTTTCGGCTTATGCCATGGGGAAGGATTATCACCTTTTCGCGCGCGAGCTTGAAGAGCGCATTCTTCCCAAAATCAAGGCTCTTTACCCCGAGTACGATTTTTTGATGTTTGCCGACCGCTCCCCCATCGACGAGAGGCACGCCGCGGTTTTGGGTGGCTTGGGCGTCTTTGGCAAAAACGGTCTGGTCTTAAACGAATACTATGGCTCGTATCACTTCATCGGCGAGATCTTGACCGATGCGCCCACCAAGGCGTTTGGAAGATTTACCCTCTTCCCTCTCGCCTCCTGCTTAAACTGCGGCGCGTGCGAAGAAGCCTGCCCGACGGGAATTTTACGCGGCGAGGTCAAGGAGTGCCTTTCTGCCATCACGCAAAAAAAGGGCGAGCTTTCCGAGGCGGAAAAGGCACTGATGAAAAAGGAAAACACCGCTTGGGGCTGTGACGCTTGCCAAAGGGTTTGCCCTTACAACGTGCGAGCAAAGGAAGTGGGAAGCATTTTTTCGCCTATTCCCTTTTTTAATGAAGGGCTGATCAAGCGCTTTGATAGCGCGATGCTTTCAGCTCTTGACGAGAAAGCCTTTGCCCAGCGTGCGTTTTCGTGGCGCGGGCGCGAGGTGGCTGAGCGAAACGCGAAAATTTTAGAGGAATAAGAAAAACGCTTATGCGAGGGCATAAGCGTTTTTGAATTTATATCATTTTCCCTTTGCTTTTCTTTGCTTTTGATAATCTATGATCCTGACGGTGATAGGAACTAAGACGATATTGAGGATGACCTCAAAAATAAAATTACCCATTGCCATAACCCAGAAGACCTCCATGCCACTAGCATTAGGAATTTTTGCCACCTCTGCCATCTCTTTGGCATACTTTAAGAAGAAAATTCTGCTACCCAAAAGGAACGCACCCGTGTTGGAGAGGGGGCAAAGAAGCGCCGCCGAGAAGACAGCAACATAACGGTTAACCTTTTGTAAAGCCTTGTAGGCAATTCCCGCAACGGCACCGCAAAAGGTACCTTTTACGAGAACAGTAACGATCGCACCGAACGGATTATATATGAAGAAAAGTGCCGCGCCACCAGTAAAAAGCACCACTGCGCTGAAAACCAAACCCAACCAGGCGCCGACAGTTATGCCGCAAAGTGCTGCTCCGATAACAATCGGTATCAAGGCCATAGCTGTAGAAAACGGGCCGAAAATAGTAGTAAATGCGGCCAAAAGCTGAACGACGATAACAATTGCCGTAAGCACGGCAGCGAGCACCAATTTTTGAGTGGACATTCCTTTTTTGCTTGTGTACATATATTTCTCCTTTCTTTCAAAGAGGATCATCGGTTTACAATTCTATTTTACTGCTTTCTCTTGAATTTGTCAAGTATTTTTCCGTAAGGCAAGGTGATGATGGCACCGAAAAGGACGATGCCCGTCCAAACGAGGATCAGCTTGCCCCAGCCGATTGACGCAACGGCGTTCGGGAAGATGATGT
>JAZOSE010000056.1:0-7850 GCA_045656965.1 Eubacteriales bacterium | reverse complement strand
AAAAAGTCAAGTTTTTTTAAAATATTCATGTATAAAATCAAAATATTCATGAATATGACTGCATAAGCCTATAAATTCTTCGCTACCGTCGTGGCAAGAGAGCCTACGTAAGCATCAAATCCGTAGAAAAGGGGCGTTACCGTTTTCCCCTCGCATAAATAGGCGGAAAGAGAGGCGTTCGGCGCCCAGGGTACGTCGTGCGCCTCGGCGATCGATAGCCCACGCGCATACGCTTCCAGCATACGAACGGGGGTGGCGTGCGAACCGATCAGCACCGTTTTCCCCTCGTTTTCTGCGGCGATCCGCAGAACCGCGCCAACGACACGCTCCGAGAGCGCCAAAACACTTTCACCGCCCGTGGGCTTTGCGTTGCCAAGGTCGGTAAACCATGTGCCGTAGTCCTCGCCGTAGGTTTTGATAATATCCTCGTAAAGCATTCCTTCCCAAACGCCCGCATAGACCTCTTTTAAGTCGTCGCTCGGAATGGGGCGCGCCACGCCCGAGGCAAGCGTTGCCGTCTCATACGCGCGAGAAAGGGGGCTGGCGTAGACCGCGTCGGGCACAATGCCCATGCGCTTCAAATATTCTCCTGCCAAGCGTGCCTGCGCGCGGCCCAGCTCCGTCAAGGGCATATCCGTGTGCCCAAGAAAGATGCGGTCACGGTTGCCAACGCTCTGTCCGTGGCGAATAAAGTAAACCAAAGTTTTCATTTTAATTACTTTTTCCTACTTACTTGCGCATTTAAACGGTTAAAGTCTCCGATTTTTGCGCATCTTCTCTATGAAGCACCTCTGCCACAGCCTTCGGCACGGCAAAGCGGAGCGCCTTGGGAAGAATTTTAAGCGTAAAGCTCTTTGAGGGGATCATCTCGCCGTCGAGGCAATATCCAAAGCGCTCGTCGGTGGATTCCACGCGCACCTCACGAGCACGGGCGTAGTGCAGGATGGGCTTCATTTTCTCGTCGTCAAGATGCTCACCGCGCTTATATTTGCCGAGAAGCCTTACTAACTTAAAGACCGAGATGGGCTTCACGTAGCAAACCTCCAAGAGCCCGTCCTCGTTGTCGGAATAGGGCGCGCATTTGAAGGAGCTACCCACGTAGTTACCGTTCGAGACGGTGCAAAGAAGGAGCGACTCGCCGCCCACCTGCTCGCCGTCCACGTAAACGCGGGCGTTATTTTTCATCGCGTAAAAGAGGGCGTAAACGATGCCGCCATAGTAGGCGCGCTTGCCGCCAAAGCCTTTTTTTCTGCGGAGCTTTTCCATGGTTTCACAAACGAAGTAGTCAAAGCCGAAGTTGGCAACGTTGATGGAAAAGCGCTCGCCGTCGGTGAGGATATCGATCTCTCTTTCCTCGCCCTCAAAAAGCTCGGCAAAGCTCAAAAAGCGATCCTTGCCACCGTAATACTTCACAAAATCGTTACCGCTTCCGCAAGGATAGCAGGAGATCGACGCATTTTCGGCACCGTAAGCGCCACCCGCAACCTCGCCGAGCGTTCCGTCACCGCCGCAGGCGTAGAATCGCACCTTCTCCTCGGGATGCGCAGCACAGTACGCACGCACGAAGGCAAAGGCATCGCCCTTCCCCTTGGTTTCGTATATTTCCGTATCGTATCCCGAAAGGCCTTCGACCTCGGCACGAATGGTGGCGAGTGAGTTTTTCGGACCTGCCGCAGGGTTGACCACTACAATATGCTTCATAAGAGCACCTCACAAAAGCGTTAATACTCTTCTATTCTATCATACTACGCATAAAAATGCAATACCTTTCTCGCAGTCGGCGGGATTACGATGCATTTTTTTTGGCAAAAAAGGCTTTGGCGATTGACTTTTGCTTCGAATTGGAATATAATAGGCATAAGCGACACTCCGTCGTCACACCGAAAGAGGTTTTTTATGCTTTTAACTTTCCTTTTCGCCCTTCTTTCCCTTGCCGTTACAGCGGCAGTATATTTCACCCTATGGGAAAGCGCTTCCCCCCTTTGGCTTTTGCCCATAGCCGTTGGCGCGTTTCTCGCTTTTAACATTCTATATCTTCTCTTCATTACCATTACCTCCCCGCTTTTAAGCAAGGATGCGCAGAAAAAAAGCTCCCGCTTTGCTTATTCCGTCGTTGGCGCAACGGTAGACTGGGTCCTCTTTATGCTCGGCTTCCGCGTTCGCGTACGCGGAAAAGACAAGCTGCCCAAGACTCCCTTTATCGTTATTTCCAACCACCGCTCTGCAATGGACGCGCTCGTTTCCCTCCGCGCTCTGCGCGGTCACAGCCTATGCTTTATCTCCAAGGCATCGGTGCTTCGCTGGCCCGTCGTCGGCAATTATATGCGCCGTGCGGGACACCTCGGCATTGAGCGCGATATGCCGCTGCAATCGCTTCGCACCATCAAGGCGGCAGCAAAGAGGATCAAGGAGGATGGCGTGAGCTTCGGTATCTTCCCCGAGGGCACGCGCACCAAGACCGGCAAGGTCGGAGAATTTAAGGAGGGCGCATTCCTCGCCGCAAAGAAGGCAGAATGCCCCATCGTCGTCGTTACCACCGAGGGTACCGAGCATTCCCTTCGTCGCTTTTCTCCCAAGGTGACCGTCACCGTGCGCGCCGTCATCAGTGCCGACGAGGTAAAGCAAAGCACGCCCGCCGCGCTTTGTGAGAGCACGCACAAGATCATCACCGAGGCGCTTGGCGAGTGAGGCTCGCTTGATTTAGGCATAACGAAAACAAAAAGGCGCAAAGCATAAATTTACTCTGCCCCTCGCCCTAACTTTGTTCTTATCAAGAAAATATTAAGGTAGAAAACCTGCAATTTTGCAGGTTTTCTTCTTTTTATTAGATTTTTTGTTTTCTATTTCCGTTTGCTTCGCTCGACGTATATCTATACGCCTTACGCTCGCAAACGAAAATTTCTGCTCTAAATCCAGCAAGCCTTGCCTTCTTCTATATTTAGGCATAAACGAAAACAAAAAGGGGCACAGATCATCCTGTACCCCGCCTTTGCTTTTATAACAAAAAAGAAAAATCCCCGCGCGGACAGCAGGTCGTCCGCACGGGGATGAATTTTTGAGGTTAAATTACTTAATCTCGACAGTAGCGCCGGCAGCCTTAAGCTCCTCAGCGATCTTGTCAGCCTCTTCCTTGGATACGCCAGCCTTAACGGTCTGGGGAGCGCCCTCAACCATGTCCTTGGACTCCTTGAGGCCAAGACCGGTGATGGACTTAACTGCCTTGATAACGTTGAGCTTGGATGCGCCTGCATCGGTAAGAACAACGTCGAATTCAGTCTTCTCTTCAGCAGCGGGAGCAGCTGCAGCTGCAACAGCAGCGCCGGCAACAGCAACGGGAGCAGCGGATACGCCGAACTCCTCTTCGAGAGCCTTTACGAGATCAGCAAGCTCGAGAATGGTAAGACCCTTTACAAGGTCAAGGATCTGGGTGGTCTTTTCGTTCATTTTAAGATACCTCCAAATAATATGAATGTTTTTTTAATCTTATTTTGTCAGCACCGAGCGGCTTATGCCGCAAGGCTCGCGGGCTTATGCCTCTGCGGGTGCTTCGCCTTCGTTTTCTTTGTCGATCTTCGCTTGAAGAACGCGTGCAAAGGAGTAGAGCGAGGACATCATGCTGCCGAGCATTCTGGCAACGAGGATCTCCTTCGAGGGAATGCTTGCGAGCTCCTCAACGCCTGCCTTATCAAGAACCTTACCGTCAACAAAGCCGGCGCGGATCTCGAAGGACTCGATCTTCTCTGCATACTCCTTCATGATTTTTGCGGCTGCAACAGCGTCTTTCGCGGAAGTAGCGATAGCGGTCATACCGCCAAGGTACTGCTTCATTTCGCCAAGACCTGCCTCGTCGCAAGCGCGACCGGTGAGAGTGTTCTTTACTACGGAATACTCAACGCCTGCCTCGCGAAGCTTAGCACGAAGCTCAGTGTCGTTTTCCACCGAGATGCCCTCGTACTTAACGAGAACGCCCGCGGTAGCTGCCTTGAATCTTTCAGCAAGGGAAGCAACGAGTGCCTGCTTCTGCTCCAAAATCTTCTGACTGGGCATTTTACTTAACCTCCATTAAAAATTCAAATAAAAAATCCTTTTCCCGAGGCGACACATATGCACGAGAAAAGGATATAATTTCAATTATTATAAATATGAAAATATACGCTCACCTCGGCAGGATGGTGTTGCCACTTTTACGGGAACCTGCTGTCTTCGGATAACATAGGGATTATAGCACTCTTTTTCCTCTTTGTCAAGCCCTTTTTGAAAAAAAGTTTTATTTTTTGTTTCTGCGCTGGGATAGAAGATATTTTTCCTTTAAAATCGGGTACAGCTCCTTATAGCTTTCGTGGCGCGAAGGGGCGATCTTCCCTTCCATCACAGCCGCAAGAATGGCACAGCCCTCCTCTTTTATGTGCGTGCAGTCGTCGTAACGGCACTCGCCTATGTACGAGGAAAACTCGGGGAAGGAGGCGGCAAGCGATTCAAACGGAATAAAGTCAAAGCGCTCGAAATCAAGAAGGCTAAAGCCGGGCGTGTCCGCCACGAAGCCCTCGCCGAAGGGGAAAAGCTCCACGCTCCGCGTGGTATGTCTGCCTCTTTGCGTTTTGTCGCTGACCCTTCCCGTTTGGAGCGCAAGGTGGGGGAAAAGCGCCGTCAGCAGGGTGGATTTCCCCACGCCCGAGGCACCCGCAAAGGCGGCAATGCCGCCATCCTTCACGGCGTTTTCAAGATAAGCGCGAAGCGCATCCACGCCCTCGCTCGTGGGCGCAGAGAGAAGAAAGGTGCGATAGCCCGCACCCGTATAGAGCGCGCAAAGCTCCTCGGCGGCGGACGGATCAAGATCGTTTTTGGTGATTGCCAGCACCGCCTCAATGCCCTCGTGCTCGCAAACGCAAAGCATTTTATCCAGCGTGGAGAGCGCGGGAAGAGGACTGACGGGCGACACAGTCAGGACCATTACGGTCACGCCCGCGAGCGGGGGGCGAATGAGGGCGTTTTTTCGGGGGAGAATGGTCTCGATCACCGCCTCGCCCTTGTCGCTTTCGGCATCGGCAACGACAACGCGGTCGCCAACGAGCAGCTTGCCGTCGTCGCGCTTCAAAACGCCCTTGCCGCGACAAAGGACGGTGGAGCCGTCAAAAAGACGGACCTCGTAAAGTCCACCGAGACCCTTTATTACAATTCCTTCCTTTTGCATAATCTTACGCGTTAAGGATCAGCTTGATCATCAGCTTAGAGCCCACGGGAATATGCACCTGATCGCCGTCGATGTTAATGCTTTCGCCCGTGATGGCGTTCACAGCACCGATGACCGAGCGACCCGTTAAGCTCGCGTTATACGACATACCGCCGCTTTCGGCGTCAATATAGCCGACCACCTCGATCTTGTCGCCGTACGTCTTTTCAATATATGCCTTCGCCTTCAGGTAAGAGGGGAAGGTGGGGTCGTCGGCGGGCTTCGACGCATCGCGACGCTCCGACATCGGGATGGAGAACTCCACGCCCTGACCGTTGGTCACAAGGGTAAGCTGAGAGCGCTTCGTGACCTTCTCGCCGTTCATATTGATCTCGGTGCCGTCCGCATAGCGAACGCCGATGATCTCACCGATGCCGCCACGGCTTTCGTCAAAGGGAAGCACAACGGGCGTGGGATTGACGTAGAAGATCTTTTTCGCGTCGGTGCGCTTGAGCGAAAGGATATATTCCTTCGCCTCGTCAAAATTGTCGCGGTAGGCAATGGGAAGGTCAAAGTCCACAGGCTCAACACCGAGGCTGACGGTGAGCGTTACCGTCACGCTTCCCTTCACCACAGTGCCCGCGCCGTGCGACTGCTCGATAACGGTGCCTGCGGGCACCTCGTCGCTATATTCCTTCTTGACGATGACCGAAAGCCCCTCGTCGAGCGTTGCCGACTCGTCGTAAACCGTGCCGATAAAGCTCGGAACGGTCACGACCGTGCCCTCGTCGAGCCATTTAGGGATCATAATGCCGAGGAAGACGGCAAGTCCCACCAAAAGTGCCGCAGAGGCGGCGATCACGGTGGTTTTCATAAATTTCTTCTTATTCTTAATAAGGGGTGCCTTATATTCGGGGATCTTTGGCGTGGCGGAAACGGCAAGCCCGTCAAGCTCCTTCAAGGCTTCCTTTAAATACTTCTCCATTGCGGCGGCATCGCGGAAACGCTTGGCGGGATCCTTTTGCATAGCGGTAAAGATCGCCGCGTCGAGAAGAAGCGACACGTTCGGGTTGATGGCGCGCGCGTGGGTAGGCGCGTCGATCTGGTGCTTGTTGATAACGGCGGTGGCGCTCTCCGCGTCAAAGGGAACTCTGCCCGTGGCAAGCTCGTACATGACAACGCCCAAGGAATAAAGGTCGCTTCTGGCGTCCACCTTGTCGCCGCGTGCCTGCTCGGGGCTGATATAATGCACCGTGCCAACGCCGCGATCCTTCATCTTTAAGGGGTCCTCGTCGGGAAGAAGCGCGATACCAAAGTCGGCAAGCTTCACGTAGGGCATGTTTTTTCCACCGGGAAGCACGTCAATGACCGAGCCCGACACGGCGGTATCCTGCACCAAAATGTTCTGAGGCTTCACGTCGCGGTGAACGACGCCCGCCTCGTGCGCAAGGCGCAACGCCTCAAGCACCTGGAGTGCCACCGAGATGATCTCACGGGAGGAAAACGCGCCACGCGACGCCATATAGCGACGCAGGGTGGTACCCTTAACGTACTCCATCACGATAAAATGCACGTCGCGCTCAGGGTCGTATGCCACGTCCTTTACTGCCACGGTGTGCGCGTTGGCAGGCATACCCACGACCGCGCGGGTTTCAATATAGAAGCTCTTGGAGTTGATCTTATACTCGCTCGTGTCCTTGTCCAAAATTTTAAGCGCGACGGGAAGCGGATTGCCGTCGTCGCCCCTCGTCATAATATCCTCGGCGTAAAACACCACGGAGGAGGCACCTCTGCCTATCTCCTTTTTTACGTGGTATCTTTCGAGTAGCTTTTCGTCTAAATACTTACTTGCGTCAAGCATTCGGGGTTCTCCTTTGTATTTTCTATAAGTAAGGCGGTGAGGTTATCCTCGCTTCCGCGCAAAACGGCTTTCTCAGTCAGCTCCCTTGCGGCACGCTCGATCGGCATATCCGCGGAAAGCACCTCGGCAATATCGGCATCGGAAAGAACACCTGAAACACCGTCGGTGCATAAAAGAAGCCTGTCGCCCTCCTCCCAAGAGGAATAGGCAACGTCGCCAAAAACGGCAGGGCGCGTTCCTACCGCGCGTGTGATAACGTTTCTTTGAAGGCTGTACCTTGCCTCCTCGGCACTCATTTTGCCCGCGTCGACCATCGCTTGCACGTAAGAGTGATCGTGGGTCAAAAGAAGAAGATGTCCTGCGTGCCATAGGTAAATACGGCTGTCTCCCACGTTCAAAATAGCAAGAGCACGCTCGTACACGAGCGCGGCAACCATCGTGCTTCCCATGCCGCGAAGCGCCTCGTTTTCCTCGGCGGCGCTATATACTGCGCCGTTGGCGGCAAAAAGCGCATCCTCAAGAGCGCCGAGCGCGTCGCGCTGGGTCTCTTCCTTCATCTTTTCTATAAAGGTGCTTGTGGCAAGATGCGAGGCGATCTCTCCTCCGCGCACGCCGCCCATTCCGTCGCAAACGACAGCCAAAAGCGCATTTTCCTCCCGTTTTTTCACGCCGCGAAGCTTGGGCGGAAGGGGAAGGGGCACACTGTCGAAATAATCCTGATTGCTCGGGCGGCGAGGCCCGATATCACTGTATCCAAAGACCTTCATTTTTAACTTTCCGTATCCTGTTTTCTGAGTCGGCGGAGCTGACCGCAGGCGG
>JAZOSE010000055.1:0-7236 GCA_045656965.1 Eubacteriales bacterium | reverse complement strand
TTTGCCGCACAAAAGAACAATATTTTCGGAAAGATCGGTCAAGGCAGGCGCGATATAGCTCCCTGTGCTTGATATGGCACGAATGAATAGCTCCTTCGCCTCTCCCTCTTCTTTTAAAGCGCGCGTCCCTCTTTCTATGTGTGCCAAGAGCTTTTCCTCGTTTAAGTTCTCAGCTTCCTTCTTTACCAAATATCTTTTGAGTGCGCCCGCAGCGCTTAACAGCGAGTAAGCCCTTTGATAAGAATCCTTCTTTTCTTTTGCGTGCTTTCTGATCTCTTCACGGTGAAGCTCCAGCTTCTCCCTTGTGATAAAATTGCAAACGTTCCAAAGCGTTTCCTTCACCTCCGGCTCGCTGATTATACGTCCGTGAGGCGGTGTACCGTCTAAAACGCCTATTTTTTTACCGTTTTTTTCAATGATCAATCCGTCCAGCGAGTGGGGGTCAGAGGAGCAGAGAATTTCTGTGCAATCAGCACCTTTTTCGCGCACAGCGGAGGCAACAGCCCTCATCAGCGTGCTTTTTCCCGTGCCGGGACCTCCGTGAATAACGAATATTCTATCAAAATCCCCATTTGTAAAAACCTTCTCGTATAAGCTGTAAAAGCCGCGTTCTGTGTTGGCGCTGATAAAATAGCGCGTCATTTCCTTGGTCATAAAAATCTCCTTTCGTGCCATTTGTCCTTAATATGATATGAAAAGGGAATTTAGGAAGTGATTTTTTAAAAATCACGATTGACAGAGACCTGTTTATTTGTTATAATATGATATTATAGGTAAATTATTGCGAAGGAGGATGCTATGAAGGTATTGGGCTTAACGGGTCCGAGCGGAAGCGGCAAGGGCTATACCGAGAGAGTTTTTTCTTCCTTTGGCGTTCCCTTTATTGACACCGACGGGGTCTATCATGCACTTGTGAGCAACGATTCTCCTTGCACACGGGAATTACGGACGCACTTTGGAAATTTCGTTATACGCAAAGACGGTGCGCTTGACCGTAAGGCTCTTGCTACGCACGTTTTCTGTGGTGGGGAAGAGGAAAAAAAGCGGCTTGCGCTTTTGAACAGCATCACGCATAAGTACGTTTTGGACAACGTGCGCGCGTGGATGACGGAAAAGCGAAATCAAGGGTATAAAGCAGTGATGATCGACGCACCCTTGCTTTATGAGTCGGGTTTTGACCGTGAGTGCGACGCGGTAATCGCCGTTCTTGCCTCAAGGGCGCTTCGCCTTCAAAGGATCATGGAGCGAGACGGACTCAGTGAGACGGCGGCGCTCTCCCGAATTAACGCGCAGCCGAGCGATGATTTTTATAAGGAGCGCGCAGATTTTATTATATATAACGATGCAGACGAGGATGCCGTGAAAAAGGAAGCGGTCAAGATTCTTTCCTCGCTGGCTCTGCTATAATTTTTAGACGTGAAAGGAAAACAGTCATGAGCGAAAAAACAAAGGGTCAACTCTTGAGCGAGGAGCTTGTGTATAAGAAAACATCCTCTTATCTGACCGCAAACGATGAGGAGAAATCTATCATTTTCTCGTATGCCAAGGAATATATGTCGTTTTTGAACGCCGCAAAAACAGAACGCGAGGCAGTAAACGAGGGCGTCCGCTTGGCAGAGGAAAACGGATATACTCCGTATTCCTTCGGCGAAACGCTTTTTGCGGGCGACAGACGCTATTACAACAATCGCGGAAAGAACCTTTTCTTGATCCAAAAGGGAACGCTCCCTCTTGACAAGGACGGAGTTCGTATCCTCGCCGCGCACGTGGATTCCCCCCGCATTGACCTTAAACAAAATCCTCTTTACGAGGACGGCAATATGGCGTTTCTTAAAACCAGATACTATGGCGGTATCCGCAAGTACCAGTGGACGGCGATTCCTCTTGCTCTTCACGGCGTCGTGATCAAGAAAAACGGTGAGTGCGTTTCCGTATGTATCGGCGAAAGCGATGCCGACCCCGTTTTCTATATCAACGATCTTCTGCCCCATTTGGCACAGGATCAGAACACAAAGCCTCTCGGCTCTGCCGTTTCGGGCGAATCTCTCAATATCCTCGTTGGCGGAATGCCGTATCCCGACTCGGAGGTTTCCGATGCGGTCAAGCTTAACGTGCTGAATATTTTAAACGAGCGTTACGGTATTTCGGAGCTGGATTTTCAGTCCGCCGAGCTTTGTGCCGTTCCCGCATTTAAGGCGCGCGACATCGGCTTCGACCGCGCCCTTATCGGCGCTTACGGTCACGACGACCGCGTTTGTGCATATCCCGCTATGACGGCAATGATGGAGGCTTATGACAGTGAGCATACCATTATCACTATTTTAGCCGACAAGGAGGAAACCGGCTCTGACGGTAATACCGGTATGCAGTGCCGTCTTCTTTTAGATATTATTGAGGATCTTGCGGAGTGCGACGGTGTTTCGGGTGCCGCGGTCCGTGCCGCATCCAAATGCCTTTCTGCAGACGTTAACGCTGCATTTGATCCCAATTTCGCAGAGGTTTACGAAAAGAAAAACGCGGCTATGCTTTCCGCGGGTGCCGTTATGTCGAAATATACAGGCGGCAGAGGAAAATCCTCCACGAGCGATGCGTCTGCCGAATTCGTTGGCTACGTTCGCCGCATTTTTGAGGAGGAAGGCATCGCTTGGCAGACTGCCGAGCTTGGTAAGGTTGACGTTGGCGGCGGTGGAACGGTTGCCAAATATATTGCTAACCTCAACATCGACACCGTGGATATCGGCGTTGCCGTCATTTCCATGCACGCTCCCTTTGAGGTCATTTCCAAGGCAGATCTTTACTCCTTGCACCGCGCCTTCGTGGCGTTTTGCATGCGCTAAGACGGAGAGATACCGTGAAGGAGCAGCTAAAAAGAGCAGAAGAGCGCTTTTTACAGATTGAGGCACTCTTATCCGATCCTGAGGTTTTGTCCTCAGCCGATCGTTATCGCGATCTTATGAAGGAATATAACGCCCTAACCGAAACGGTAGAGGCGTACCGATCCTATCGTGCCCTAGAAGCTGAGCTCGCTTCTGCACTTGCCGTCTCAGAGGACGCGGGCGAGGACGCAGAGCTTCGTGAAATGGCAAGGGAAGAGATCAAGGAGCTTCGCCCTCGCCTTGAAGCGCTTTGGCAGGATATTGAGATGATGCTTTTGCCTAAGGATCCTAACGCAGATAAGGACGTGATCGTGGAGATCCGCGGATGCGCAGGAGGCGAGGAGGCGGCACTGTTTGCCGCAGTGCTTTACCGTATGTACAGTATGTACGGCGCGCAAATGGGCTTTACCATCGAGCCTATTACGGTTAACGAAACCGAGCTTGGCGGATATAAGGAGATCTCCTTTCAGATCTCGGGCAAGGGCGCTTACGAGCATTTGCGCTTTGAAAGCGGCGTTCACCGCGTGCAAAGAGTACCCGAAACCGAGTCGCAGGGGCGTATCCAGACCTCTACGGCTACCGTTGCGGTCTTGCCTGTTGCAGAGGAAATCGATATTGAGATCAACCCCGCCGACATCGTTATGGAGACCTGTAAATCCAGCGGTGCGGGCGGTCAGCACGTCAATAAAACAGAATCCGCAGTGCGTATTTTACACAAGCCGAGCGGTATTGTCGTAGAATGCCAAGAGGAACGTAGCCAATATAAAAACCGCGACAAAGCGATGAAAATGCTTCGCACCAAGCTCTACGATATCAAATGCAGAGAGCAGCACGAGGCAATCGCCTCGGAGCGTAAAAGCCAAGTGGGGACGGGTGACCGCTCTGAACGTATTCGTACCTACAACTATCCGCAGGGGCGCTTGACCGATCACCGCATCGGTCTTACGCTCTATACGCTGGAGCGCATACTCAACGGAGACCTCGACGAGGTATATTCTGCCTTGGCGCGTGCGGAGGCGGCTGAGCTTTTAAAGGCTAAGAACGGTTAAAAAAGAAAGGGGAAGCGGTATGCAAACCGTATGTTATACAGTAAACGGCGATGGCACGGCTGAGGAAAAGACCGCGCTTTCTTCTGCAGCGCGCGTTTTGCGCGAGGGCGGTCTCGTCGTTTTTCCTACCGAAACGGTTTACGGTCTCGGTGCCAATGCGCTGGATGCCGATGCCGCCTCTAAGATCTACGCAGCAAAGGGCAGACCCTCTGATAACCCCTTGATCGTACATATTGCCGACGTTTTTGAGGCGGACGCCCTTACCTATACCACACCCTTGTATTTTAAGCTGGCGCGCGCCTTTATGCCCGGTCCTATCACGGTGATCATGCCGAAAAGGGATATCGTGCCAAGCACGGTGACGGCAGGGCTGGATACCGTAGCGATCCGTTGCCCCTCACATCCCGTCGCGCGTGCCTTGATCAAGGAAGCGGGAGTTCCCGTCGCGGCGCCCTCCGCTAATCTTTCCGGATCTCCTTCGCCGACAAACGCCGCGCACGTACGCGACGATATGATGGGGCGCGTTAACGTCATTATTGACGGCGGAAGCGCAAGCGTGGGCGTGGAATCCACTATTGTTAAGATCGAAGACGACGAGACGCTTCTTCTTTTGCGTCCGGGTGCTGTTACCAAGGAGGATCTTGAAGCGCTTGGAGTGAGGGTAAAGGTTGCCGACGCTGTGCTCGGTGCTTTGAAAGAAGGGGAAAAGGCGCTCTCTCCCGGCATGAAATACCGACATTATGCGCCCAAGGCACCTCTTTATCTTTTAGACGGCGACGCGGCAAAGAGAAAATGCTTTTTGGAAAAAGAAAAGGGAAGGATCGCTTACCTTGCCTTCCTTGAAGAAATGGACGGTCTTTCCGCCCTTGATTTAACGCTATATTGCCTTGGCTCCGAGATGGATGCTAAAACGCAGGCAAATAGGCTTTTCGCTATTTTAAGAGAAGCCGATAAGGAAGAATTCTCCGCCATATACGCTCCGTTGCCGTCTCCCACGGGAATGGGTATGGCGCTATATAACCGAATGATCCGTGCCGCTGCGCACCAGATCATTTCACTTTAAGAAAATAGGAAAGAGAGGAACGAGAAGTGGCAAAGAAAAAGAAGCTCGACGTTGCCCCCATCGTTGAGGCTGAGATCACCAATCAGCCCATCACGGAGACCATCGAGAAAAACTATATGCCGTACGTTATGAGCGTTATCATTTCGCGTGCGCTCCCCGAGATCGACGGCTTTAAGCCTTCCCACAGAAAGCTTTTATATACTATGTACGAAATGGGGCTCTTATCGGGACCTCGTCAAAAAAGCGCGAACGTTGTCGGTCAAACGATGCGCTTAAACCCGCACGGCGACGCGGCGATCTACGAGACCCTCGTTCGCTTGACCAAGGGCAACGAGGCACTTTTACACCCTTTTGTAGATTCCAAGGGAAACTTTGGTAAGCAGTATTCTCGTGATATGGCATTTGCCGCCGCGCGTTACACCGAAGTCAAGCTCGATTCCTTCTGCGCTGAGCTTTTTAGCGGCATCGACAAGGAAGCTGTGGACTTTATCCCCAACTACGACAACACGACCACCGAGCCTGTCCTGCTTCCTACGACCTTCCCCAATATTCTCGTATCTCCTAACCTCGGTATTGCGGTTGCTATGGCGTGCAATATTTGCTCCTTTAACCTCGGCGAGATCTGCGACGGTACCATAGCGCTTTTAAAGAACCCCCGCACCTCTGTGGAAAAAATGATGGAAATCGTCAAGGCACCCGATTTTTCTGGCGGCGGTATTCTCCTATACGACAAAGCGCAGATGGAGCAGATCTATCGCACGGGTGTCGGAAGCGTTCGCCTTCGTTCTCGATATAGCTATGACGCGGCGCACAACTGCATCAATATTCTTCAAATCCCGTATTCCTCTTGTATTGAGAGCATCTTAAAAAAGATCGGCGAGCTTGTAAAAAGCGGAAAGATCAAGGATATCGTGGATTATCGTGACGCGATCGATCTTAACGGCTTCTGCTTAACGCTTGACCTTCGTCGCGGCGCAGACCCCGATACCGTTATGGATAAGCTTTTCTATCTGACCGAGCTTGAAAATAATTTCGACTGCAACTTCAATATTCTCATCAACGGCTCTCCCCGTCAAATGGGCATTGTAGAGATCCTCACCGAATGGATCTCCTTCCGCATGGGCTGCCTTTCGCGCGAGCTTCGCTTTGACCTTGGCAAAAAGAAGGATAAGCTTCATCTTCTTCTCGGTCTTGCCACCATCCTTTTGGATATTGATAAGGCGATCTCTATTATTCGCTCCACGCCGAAGGAGTCCGACGTTGTTCCTAACCTAATGAAGGGATTTGATCTTTCGGAAATTCAAGCGGAATATATTGCCGATATTAAGCTCCGTCACCTCAACAGAGAATATATTACGCACCGTATTGCCGAGATAGAGGCACTTCAAAACGAGATCGCGCGACTTGAAGAGATCTTGGGCGATGAGCTTAAATTGAAGGCACTGATCATTGAGCAGCTCAAAGAAATCAAGAAAAAGTACGGTAAGCCGAGAAAAACGCAGATCCTCGGCGCAGAGGAGGTGCGCTTGCTTGAAAAGGACGACTTTGTAGAGAACTACAACGTTCGCATCGTTACCACGGCACAGGGCTATTTCAAGAAGATCACCTCGCAATCTCTGCGCGGAAACGACGTGCAAAAGCTTAAGGAGGACGACTGGATCCTTTCCTATGAGGACACGGACAATCTCGCGGAGATCCTTGTTTTAACGAACAAAGCGCAGCTTTATCGCGCCAAGATCCGCGACTTTGATACCGTCAAAGCTTCGGCAATGGGCGATTTTCTCCCCGCAAAGCTGAAAATGGACGAGGGCGAGTATCCGCTTCTTTGCAAAGCCATCAGCGAATTTAATCCGAGCGACGAGATTCTCGTTATCTTTGAAAACGGAAAAGGAGCGCGCATTCCTCTTGAGGCTTACCAGACCAAATCGGTAAGAAAGAAGCTGACGAATGCGTATTCCGGTAAATCTCCCGCTGTGGCGGCTTTCTATCTTGAAGGAAAGAGCAAGAAGAAGGATATCGTTTTGCGAGCTAATAATAGCAAGGCTATTTGTATCTCTACTGAGCTTGTCAATCCCGTCGCCACGAGAACGGCAGGCGGAAACACGCTCTTTAGCGTGAAGCCTCCTAAAACCAAGATCATCGGTGCGGAGGAAGCAACGACAGAGCTCTATGAAAACGCAGAGCTTTACCGCAAGCGCAAGGTTCCCGCAACAGGCAATCCAATGAGCAAGCGCGATATTGCGTTTTA
>JAZOSE010000054.1:0-12724 GCA_045656965.1 Eubacteriales bacterium | reverse complement strand
GTCGCGCACGGCGGCGGTGCGCTTAAACGTACCCGTTTCGAAATCGGCGTAGTTGACGGTAAGATCCTGCAAGCTTTCGCCATAGCCCTCAAGCGCGGTGATCTCTTCGGGAATGGGGATGACCGTTTCCGTGTACGGCTCATACGGTGTTGCCGTTTTGCCTGCTTCCAGCTGAATAGTTTTTATAAGATTCAGCAACTGCTGCTCGGCAGGATAGATGGTCAGGCGCCAGCGTTCTCCCGCCTTGTAGTGGAAGGTGAGAGGAAGTCGGTTAACGTTGTTTGCTACAGCGTACGCATCGGACATTCCCTCGGGTGGGATCCAATTTCTTCCGCCGTTCACGCTTCTGTAAAGGTAGAATATATTTCTTTGCCAAAGAGTCTGGTCAAAGGAGAAGGAGAGCGTATACTGACCGGGGTGCGGCAAAAGGCTTGTGATCTCGTAGTCGCGGAAGCGGGTTCCTTCTGTGGTGGTGCGAATGCTCCAACTGTTTATATCGTATATTCCGTTAGGGAGAAGGTTTTTTCCTACGGTGCGAAGCGCGGAAACGGGATTTTTCACAAGCGTTTCGCGTTTAAGCGAGGGGTAGACGGTGGCGCTGATGCTTTTTTGGGTCAATTCAAGAGTGATGCGCACGCTTGCCTCATCGGTGAGGAAAAACGAAAGATTATGGAAAGCATTTGCTTCATGCGTTAACTCGCCGTTGACCTTTACGCGGAAGAGAAGCTCCGAAAGCTGTAAGCCAAAAAGCACGTAGTGCCCGCGCGAAAGCGTGCCGTCGAATAAGACGATCTCGGTGGCACTCGCCTCAAAGTCGCCGCCCGCAAAGGTAAGGGTGTGGCTTTTTGCCGTGACGGTGCCCGCATAGGTGAGGGGGTCGGCAGGCGTGTGGCGCAAAAGCACGAAGCCGGGCGGAAGAAGCTCCTCTCCCTCCTTAAAGCTGCATGCCCCACCGAGGCGGTCGAGCGAGGCGTAGGCGAGCGCGTTTTTCGGCACGCAGCTTCCGTGGGAATACGCCTTCGCTTCCTCATAGGCGAACGCCTCACCGCAAAGAAGCTCCATAGTGTTAGAAAGGCGCGCGTTCGTTTTTGTAAGCTCCCTTTTTTCGGCTTTGCTCTTTTGGAGTGCGTTAACGTCCTCGCGAAGCGCTTTTGCCTCTTCCTTTTTCGCGAACTCGGCGCGGCTTGCGTTTTTTCTGACGAGAAGGTCGCCGCCGATGCTTTCTACCTCGCTGACGAGGTCGCCCTCGCCAACAACCGTAACGCCGTAGCGAATGCCGTCGTCAAGGCGCTCGGAAAGCGAGGCAAGCACCTCACCGAGCGTGCGCTCGCCGTCGGCGCTCATATATTCGCAAAGCGCGCCGCTTTTAACGTCGTCAAAGAGGTCGGCAAGGGAGTGCCCCTCGGAAAGACCCGTAGCAAGCGCCTCGGCGAAGTTTTCAAGCGCCTCTCCCTCTCGGTATAGACCGAGGCTTTCAATCAGGGCGTTAAAGCGCTCGGCGAGCAGGTGGGGAAGCTTGTCAAACGCCTCGCGCAGCTCCTTGGCACCAAGGCTTCTTCCGCTGTAAAGAGAGGGAAGCGAGGGGCGCGAGGGCAGGGTGGCAATAGAGCTTTCGTGAAGCTCCGTTGCCGTTATTTTTTTAATCATACTGTTCTCCTTTTAGGTTTTGATGTGTCCGCTCGGCGTGTAGGCATAGAATAGGGCGTAAAGACCAAAGGGACGGCGCGCTTCGGTCTCGGCAAGGCGGAACTGCTTGTAGCACCAGCCGCGCTCGCGCTCGCGCAAGGGAAGCGTCGCGCTCTCCTCGGCGTAAAAATCGAGCCTTGTAAAATCAAGGTCGCTGAAATCGGCACGTCCCGCCGAGAGCATCTCGCACTCGTGCCAGGGGGTGCGTTCGGTGCGCACAAGCACGCGGAAGCTGCCACCCGATGCCGTTTTGACCTTGATAGCCGCGGAGAGCGGCACGGTGTCCTTGGCGTAGTTGGGGATGCCGCCGTCATCGGCGGCAAGCGTGCAGGCGGCGGTGTAGGCGTGTCCGTCAAAGGTGTAAAAATAGGGATGCACCTCGCGCACACCGAGGCTTTCGTCAAGCCGCTCGGCAAGTGCGCCGCTGCCTCCGTCGATATAGACCTCACCCTCACCATAAGCGAGGAAGGCGTCTTCTTCCTTTTGATAGAGCGGGAGCGTTTCTATCGCGTCGCCGCTTTGGTAGGGAAAAGAGCCCTCGCAAAGAGGCACGTATGCCTCGCCTCGCTTGGCGTAAAGGGGTGAGGGGAAAAGGCGGTAAATGCCGCGCCCGCGCTTATCGGTATTCATACAGCCAAGGTGCCCGCCCTCCGTGCCGAAGAAAAGCACGCCGCCCGCCGCGCAAAGCACCGAGGCGGGAGAAAAGGTGCCGCCGGTGCGCTCGCCGTCGGTGTCCACGGCGTATTTTTTGCCGTCTGCCGTTTTTTCGTAGTAGACAAGCGCGCCGGAGGGGAGCGTGACGGAGTAGACTGTTCCCTCTGCGACAGCCTCGTCGTCGGCAGGGAGAATGCCGTAGGCAAGAGCGCCGTCGGGCAGGTGCGCCGTTCTTTTATAGAGCGGCTTGTCGTTCTCATAAGCGCCGATGCCCGAAAGAAAATACCACTCGTATCCCACGCTTCCGTCGCTATGGGAGCGGAAAAAGCGGCTGTCGGCGAGGTAGGCGCGTCCGTCGGTCAAAAGGTAAAGAATACCCTCGTGCACGGCGAGCGATGCTCGCGAAAGCTCCTCGCGGCAAAGTCGCGCGCTGACGGGGAAGGAGCGGGGAAGGACGCTTCGCTCAAGGCTGAGGCTTTGCTTTTCTATCCCCATAAGACCGCCGCCCGAGAGAAAGACGGGGTCGTCCTTAAAGGAGATCGCCTCGCCCACGGCACCCACGCCGCAAAGTGCGCTTTCCACGGGGTAGATGCGGGGAACGAGGTTTATCCCTGTGCTTTCTCCCTTGTGGTAGTAGATGGCGCCGCCTCCGTCGGTGTCCTCCTTAAAGACCGCAAGGTGCTTGCCGAGCGATAAAAGCGCGCGGTTGGGGGAGGAGCCGACACCGTCGTTGAAATAAGAAAGATTGCCGATATAAAAGGGGTTGTTGAGTCCCGTTTCGTCGGGCAGGGAGTGAAAGACGGTGGCGGGAAGCGAAGGGTTGCCCGTAAGGAAAACGCGCCCGTCGTGCGCGGCGGCAATACGGCAAGCGCACACCGCGCTCTTTCCCGAAAGCTCGGGATGACCCGCACCGAAGGCGGTGTAGGCGCGCGGTGTGGAAAAGCGCGAGGGGGAAGCCAAAAGGCGAAGGGTAAGCGTTTTTCCCGCCAAGAAGCTCTCGTCGGAGGTGATGAGTTCAATATGCGTGTAAAGCTCTTCATCCTTCACCGTGCGGTAGCGAAGGACGGTGTTTTGATAGAAAATAAAATCCTCGCCAAGGCGAACGTCGGGAAGGGAAACGCTCAAAATTTCCACCGTGGGATCTAAGAGCGGGTAGCGGAAGATGGCGGCGTGATCCTCCATAGGAAGTGCGCCGACGGTGAGCGTCAGCTCCCTTTCGCGAAGGGTGTCCTCGCCGAGCATCGCGATGGCGGCGTAGCCCGCCTCGTCTCCGCCGTAGAGAATTTCTCTTAGGGATGTCGTGTAAGCAAAGGCGTTCTCGCCGATGCTTTCAAGCGAGGCGGGGAGATAAAGCTCTGTGAGGGAAAGGCAGCCGTAAAAGGCGCGTCTGCCGATCTGGCGCGCTCCGTCGGGAAGCGAGGCGGAAAGCAGGGCGGTGCAGCCGGCGAAGGCGTCCGAGCCGACAAGCTCTATCGTCGAGGGAAGAGAGACGGACACCAGCGAGCGCATATTCGTAAAGGCACCGTTTTCTATTGCCCTGACGGTGTAGATCTCGCCGTCAATGACTGCCGTTTTGGGTATTTTCAAAACGGCGATATCCGCGCTTTTGGAGGAGGCGTACACCGCGCACGACATTTCCTTTTCGCTGTACGGGCGGAAGCGAAGCGTCTCTTCTCCCTCCGTGCCCTTATACTCTCCTCCGTCGGCGGTGAAGGTGTGGCGCACCTCGTCGGTCAAAAGGTTTCTTTGCTCGTATGCCTCGCCGTTATGGTAGGTCAAGGGCACGTAGGCACACTCGTCCCTTTCCAAACTCTTGACGGTGCCGTCGGGCAAAATTTTAAGGTAGTCCTTGCCGATAAGAAGAAAAAGGCTTTCGCCCGAGGCGAAGGCACACCCCTTTTCCTCCTTTACCGTCACGGGCAAGGGAGAGAGTGCGGCAAGCTCGCGCGGATGGTTGCGAAGAGCGCTTTCAAAGCGGTAAAGGGAGCTTTTCGCGTGTACGACCAGATAGCTTTTTTCGCCGACCCTTTGGTGATAGATGCCGAAAACGGGGGAAGGAAGGGTGGCAAAAACGCGATAGCCGGGGTAGCTTTCGAGGGAGCCGTTTTCGGCTACGGGGTCGCGCCACATATTTTCCATATCGGCAAGGTGGCTTTTCGATATGTCGGGAGAGGGGGAAAAGTCCACGCCGCGAAGGGCGGTGAAGTGGCGACGGTAAACGGTATTATTCATCACGCATCCCACCCATTCGTCTTGATCTTGATGCTTCCGTGACGGTAGATCAGGCGGCGTAGCTCCTCGCTTTCGCGGTGATAGAGCGTTAAATATTGCGTGGCAAGCTCCCCTCTGTCGTCAAGCCACAAGTACGACGCCGCAAGCAGCGGCAAGAGGCTTTCCGCTAAGGGATGCACGTCGAGCGGCTCGGAAAGCGTGTCGCGTGTCAGCTCGCGCGCACGGCGGATGTAATAAACGGTGACGGGTCCCTTGGTGTCACGCAAAAAGCAAATCGCGCTGCCTCTTACGGAAAAATCGACCCCCTCGGTCAAAAGAAGGGGGCGCAAGCGCCCCCCTATATCCTCATTTCCCTCCACAAAGGAGGCGGGAAAGCCGAGAAAATCGGTCTTGATAAGTGCAACGTCGTGCGTTTCGTGTGCTTTTGGGTGAAGGGTAAGCTTTCCAAAAAGCGGAAACGAGCGGCAAATGCGTGACAGGGAAAGGTTGGCGGCACGGAAGAAATACTCCTCGTTATGCTCCAGCGTCTTGGCAAAGCCCATCAGCGTTACGGTTTCAAAGAGATCTTTTCCTGTCATAAGTAAACCTTTCTTTACATCTTGTCGGCGTTTTCGACGGTGCTCTCGGAGTCAACGGCAAGCAGAATATGCTTGTACGAGCCGAAGCCGACACCGAAGCGGCATCTGCCGTTCCAGATGTAATTGCCCGTGTGGTTGTCCACCCAGTTGGAAACGGTGAGGGGCACGCGGTTGAAGAACATATTGCCCGAGAGGTTCTTATTCGCCTCGCTCGACATGATCATAAGGCGGTCGTCGGCGCTCTGCCAGTCGGGCATAACCACGATGTTCCAGTTGCCATACTGAAGGTTGATGTCGTTGTAGCCGTTGCCGAGCGCGCCCTCCGAGCCGCACACCTTCTTAACGATGCTTTCGGCAAGAGGACGGTTGCCGGGCAGGATGATGGTGTCGGCGGTGTAGCCGAGCACGTCACCGTTTTCGTCCTTCATATTGCGGATCTTCGAGGCAAGCTCGCCGAGCGCCGCCTCAAACGCGGCGGTGGAGGCTACTCTGGCGTCGCCCTTGCCGCTCTTAAAGATATCACCGAAGAAGAAGTTGCTCTGGCTTCCGCCGATGCGGTCGTTGCCCCACTTATGAGAAGCGGAGAAGAGGGGCAAGCCGTCGGGTGCGGTGAGGTCGAGCTTGGCGCGGGCGAAGATGCCCTCGCGCTCGGTGCCGTTTGAGAGCGCGTACTCGCAGATCTTGTGCATCGTCTTGTAGTAGGCGCGAGTGAAGTTTTCCGCGCGGCGCTTGGCATCGGCGGCAACGCCGTAGTTGGCGTCCTCCATCATTTGTGCGGTGATGGTAAACTCCTTCATAAACTGAATGTGCTCGATAAACTTGCGGTAGGTCTCCTCCACCGTATCGTTCTCGGCGCCCGCACCCTCCTCGGTCGCGGCGAATACGCCGAATTCGTTCTGACCGATGATGGTCTCGCCGAAGCGCGAGGAGCGTTCGATGTTAAAGAGCCAGTCCGAAATGCCTCCGCGCTTGGTTTGAAGGTCGCTTTCGTGCTCGATGACCATTTTGATGGGCGTTTCGAGCTTACCGATGGCGGCATTGGCAAAGCCGCTGTTTGCAGAATAAATAATAGACATAATGTTTTTCCTTTCTTATACTCTTTTGTTTTTTAGCGGAAGGAGACGAAGATCTCGTCACCCGACGCCTTGGCGCCGTTTTTCGAAAGAAGCACGGCACCGCGAAGCGAGCCCGACACCTTGGTGGCGGTAACGCTCTTTCCGTCCTCGGAAAGAAGATACTCGGTGCCGATCTTCATATCTGTGGGGTCGCCGCTCACCTTAACGGAAAATACCATCGCGGGCAAAATCTCGTAGGCGAGCGCCTCGCTGCCCTCCACCCTTGCTACGGTTACGTGGGTAGGCAAA
The DNA here is from genome assembly GCA_045656965.1 of Eubacteriales bacterium. GTDB lineage: Bacteria > Bacillota > Clostridia > Oscillospirales > CAG-272 > UBA1740. Next base: position 6,210 of record JAZOSE010000054.1, on the reverse strand, counting down.
TGGGTAGAGGTGTGGGAAAAGGGAACGAGCACTCCGTTTTCAAGGAAGAAGGGGGTCGCGCGGTCGCACGAGGCGGGCGCGCAAAGGGGAATGCGAAGGTGCTCGGGAACGTTAACACCCGAAGAGGTGATCTTGATGAGGTTGTACATAGGGTTTCCTTTCTTTTGTTTTTATCTTGCCGAAACGCGTGCGTAGAGCGAGTGGATCTCCTTTTCGGAAAGACCGTAGAAAAGCTCCTTTGCCGCGCGCATTTCCTCAGGGGAAAGCGCTCCCTCGTAGCTACCCTTGGCACGCGGAACGGAGCTTCTTAAATGCTCCTTCGTGCTTTTAGAGGGAAGGGTGGGGAGAGTAGCGAAGAGCGCCTCCTTGACCGAAAGCCCAAGCTCGCGAAGCTCGGCAAAGCGGTGCGCGAAGGGAAGCTCGCTTAAATGATTTACGCCCGAAAGCTCGGGGGAGAGTGCCTTGATCGCGGCGAGGTCCTCTCTTGCCATTGCCTCGTAATCCACGGGCTCGGCGACAGGTGCGCCCTCGGATATTTCCTCGGCGGGTATTTCCTCGGCGGATATTTCCTCGGCGGGCGCGCCGTCTGTCGCTTCCTCGGGAAGCAAAATTTCATCTTCCATTTTTACCTCCTTACTTGCGCGAGGGGCGGACCCTTAAATCGTCGCCCACGGTTTTCGTTGCCTTGGGGTCGCCCGTGCCGACGGGGGTGGGCGCCTCGATCTTGCCACCCTTGTTGGTGGCGTAGGGGTTTTTGCACTTAATATCCTTTTTCATATTGCATTTCCTTTCTTTTATTCTTCGATGCCTGCCGCCTTGAGTGCGGCAGAGGCGGTTTTGGCGATGTCGATCGCCATTTCTCTGGACAGTCCGTTGGCAATAGCGTAGTTGTACGCTCGGTCGTAGGACATACCCTGGGAAATAACGTGCTCTAAGATAAAGTTCTTTCTTTCGTTTGTGCCTACTTGCACCTCGATGCTCTTTTCGGCAAGCGTGTTGGCTTCCTTTTCGTCTATGCCGAGTCCGATAAGATATGCCTTGGCGCTCGTTTTGTCCAAAATTCTTTGGTCAAGAAGCTTTTCAAAGGCATCGATGAGCGTTCTTTGCTCGTTTTCGTACGCTTCCTCTGCCTCTTTTTCGGCACTTGCAAGATAGGCGGCATAGCGAGATTCGCTCTCGCTTTTTCTTTTTTCGTATGCCGCCTCTGCCGCGTCGGTTGCCTTGATGCGCGAGGCGTAGGCAACGCCGTTGAGATAGTCGCCGTAGCCACTTGCCGTAAGTCCGGCTGAAAGAAGCGACGAAGCTTTCGCTCCATAGCTTGCCTTTGCTTCGGCATAGGTGCTCTCAGCGCGCTTGGTGCTTTCTCGCAGGGCTTCCTTGGCGCCTTTGGTGTTTTCCTTGACGTACTCACTGTATGAGAGCAGCTTCTTCCTTTTGAGGTAATCCGAGATAAAGCTCTCCTTGCTTTTGGCCATAGGTCTCTCCTTTCTCCGTGATGGCACGGAAGTATTCTACGTTTTCTCTGGCGTAAGGGTAATGGGCGCGCTCTTGGCATTGCCAGTAGTGCAAAAGCGTGGCGGGGCTTGCAGGGTCGCCGAGCGTGCCTGCGGTGAGGTTTTCGAGATTCTTTTTCCAAAGCTCCTCTCTTTGCTGCTCTATTCCGCCGCCGAGGTCGACCGAGAAGATGAAATCGTCGTCGTACTCAAAGCTTCCCGTCCTTTCGTTGAAGAAAAGAAAGTCGTAGCGGTCGAAGGATGTGCCCTTCTTGTTGCCGAAGGGGTCGCGGTAGGAAAGGGGGCGCGGCTCGTCCGCGTAGGCAAGGTGATACTCGAAAAGAATGCGGTCAAGCGCGGCGTAAGCAATTTGCTTCATCTTTCTTTTGGATTCAAGGCGGCCTGCCGCTTGCTCCACCTGCACCTTCTTGGCGTAGCCCGATATGGCAGTATTGTCCGACATACCGAGATAGCTGTCGGTGATGCCGAGAATACGCTTGGCATGGTCGTAAAGACGGTCGGACTGGGCGATGTCCTGTGCGATGGAGGGGGTGGTGTCAAGCACGCCGTAGCGTTCCTTCTCGTCGCCTGCCCGCAAGCGAATGACCTGACCGAAGATGGAGTTATCAAGCGTCATTTCCGCGTCGTCGGGGAGAATGGGGGTGATGCCCGCGCGCATCAGCTTTAAGAGAATGCGAGACTCGATCTTGTTGATCTGCTGCTGTTGGGGGCGGATAAATTCGCAATCCGACTGCCCGAAAAGCGATTTTTCCTCCGAGGTGTTCTTGCGGATCACGATGGGGAAGTGCTTGGGGCGATAGTAGGGAATGCGCGTTTTTACGCCCTCCTCGGTGACGGCGGGGATCACGCGACCGTCCTTTAAGCGACGGGGGGCGAGCAGCTGCTCCTCTTCAATGGAGGTCAGCGCAAAGCGAGGGCTTTTGCAGGTGCAAAAAACAGGGCTCCTTTGGCACGTTAGGCAGGTCTCGGTCTTTCTTGCGTAGTAGTCCTCCACGTCTGAAAGCACCGTTTCTCCCGCAAAGGCAAATTTGCCGATTTTCCCTTCCTCGTCGCGCCAAAAGCAAACGATGACCTCAAGGACGTCGGGCGCGTCGCCCTCGGTGGCGCTTTCTTGCGATAGCTCTAAGGGGGAAACGCCGAAGCGACGCGCAATATCGCTTTTGCCGGAGTAGAAGCGGAGGAAGCAATACTCCATATCCTCCACCTCGTAAACGCCGGGCTCACCGACGAAGTCAAGCGGAGAAAGGCAGTAAAGACGCACGCCGCCGTGGCGGCCGTTTCTTTCGATGGAGTCGTCCCACTCGGCAAACCAAACGCTTCCGCCGTAGATATAGGTGTAGCGCTCGTCGATGTCGTTGAGGTTTTCAAAGGGAAGGTCGCGGCGAAGGGCGAGGCATAGCCGCTCGATCGCCTTGGCGTTGCGGTCGCTCGTCTCGGTGTAGTAGCGTGCCTCTGCCGCAGGAGAGGGGATCTGCGTTGACACCTGCGACTCGATCAGCTCGTAGGTGACGTTACGGACGACGAGCGCATCCTCACGCGAGCCGTCCAGCGTTTTTGCGCCCTTATACTGCTCGTAATGGCGCGAAAGGCGCTCGTAGAGCGGCGCTTGCTTGTCACGGCTTTCCCTATAAAGCGCACTGAAAAAGGAAAGCCTGTCGTTTTGATGGGATAAGTTCATAGGGGTTCTCCGTATTTTTCTTTGAGATAGCGCCTCGTTTCCCTGTCGGCGCGGCGGTAGTCCTCCCACATATCCTCACTCCATCGCGTTTTCCGTTTCTCCTCGGAGCGCACGGCGGGGTGGGTGTAGGTGATGGCAAAGCCGCGAAGGGCGTCGGGCGCGTGGGTGATGGCGTGGGGCTCAGTCAGGGTGTCGGACGGTGCGGATGGGTCGATTTGGAGCATCGGAAGGCATTTGATAAGCTCGCTGCACTGTCGGAAGATCTTTAAGCGCGGCGTGCCGTCCTCGCGAGGCTTTAATAGCTCCTTTACGGCAAGCCAGCCCGTTTCTCTGTCGTTTGCCGATTTGGTAAAGCGCACGCCGTGCTCCTCAAACAGAAGCGCCTTGCTTTTTCCCGTTTCCTGCGAGCGGCTCCAAAGGTCGGGCGGTGCGAGTGTTGCGTAGATCTCGTCGGTGCCGTCTCGGGAAAGGATCGCCTTTGCCGCCTCCGAAATAATAAGGTCGGACGCGCAAAGCTCCTTGTAAACGAAAACGTCACCCACAGGGGAGATCGCCACCCAAAGACAAGCGAGACGGTCAAGCCCGTAGTCGACCGTGCGATAGCGCCGCCATTCCTTCGGAATGGGGAAGGGGTCAACCGTGTGAAGCGCGGGCGAGAACTCCGAAAAGTACTGTCCCTCAAAAATGTTCCAGTCGCCGTAAAGGAGTGCGCGCCTTTGGGCGTCGGGGAGATTTAAAAGACGCTTTTCGTAGTCGGGGTCAGCCTCCTTTAAAAAGAGGTTGTCGTCAAGGCGGGAGGGAAGAAACACGCGAGAGCTTCCCGAAACGGAAAACTCGGTGTTCGGCTCGGCGGCGTCGATAAATCTTTCCTTGACCCAGGCGTGCCCCACGCCGCCGGGGTTGGTGGAGGACTTTACCTGCTTGGGATAACCGTTTGCGCCTCGGATTCTGGATATCAGATATAAATATTGAAATTCGGTAAAATGGGTCAGCTCATCAAAGCGAACGACGTCGTACTCTGCGGATTGATACTGGAAAACGTCGTTTTCCGTTGCGCAGTAGCCGAAGTCGATGATGCTGCCGTTTTTGAATTTCCCTGTGTGTGTGGAGGCGTTATAGGTATAGATCTCGCGCGGGTAAAGACCGAGAGAGACGCGAATGAGCGATTTTTCTAACTCCGCGTAGGTGCGGCGAAGCACGAGCTGCTTGGAGCGCGGGTAGCGGATAGCGTATATGAGCGCGTCGGCAAGCTGACCGAAGGACTTGCCGCCGCCCGCCGCGCCGCCAAAGAGCACCTCGGTCGCCGTCGCGCGAATAAAGGAAAGCTGTCTTGCCGTCACGGCGATCTCGGTTGAACGCTTTTCCGTCTTCATTCCTCTTTCTCCTTTGGCTCCTTTAAGGTGATCAATATGCCGTGCTCCTCGCCCTCCTTTTCCTCGCCCTTGTCCGAGTAGCCGAAGCGCGCCGATAAAAGAAATTTGGAAAAGGATGCATCCAGCCTTTTATGCAAGGCGCCGTCGATGATGCGGTCGGAAAGGATCTCCTCACACTCCCGCCAAGCCCCGTCGAACGCCTTGCTTTTTTTCCGTTTCGCACGTAGCGTTTGCATATCCGTCCCCGCATGGTACGCGAATCTTACAAAGGAGGGAATGCTCTCCTTATACGGACTCTCAGCGCACCCTGCCGTGCGGAAATAATGCAGCATTTTTTCTGTCAGGTCTTTGGTTTTCATCCTGTTCTCCTTTCTTTTTTCGTCGGCTTCCCACCGCAGTCATATTGTACGTCTTCCTTCACTTGCTTCGGGGATAGCGGAAGCGCCGTTTTTTTGACCCCAAACGGAGTGAAAGGGGAGAAAAAGAAAAAAGGAAGCTGTGGGCTTCCTTTCGGTCGGTATAAGAATATGGGAAAACGCATAAGGTTTTATTAAAAAGGATAAGGAGAAAAACGATGTCAAGATGGCTCTATGCGCTTTCGGAGTGCCTTCCCGCCGTGGTGCTTCCCGTCGCACTGATCGCGGTGGGAGCGGTCTACCTTTTTGGCACGCGCGCCTTTTTTATATTTCACCCTTTGCGCGCCCTTCGCGTGATGCTCGGCAAGGAGAAAAAGGAGGCGCTCTCCGCCCTTTCGCTGGCGCTGGCGGGAACGCTCGGCGTTGGCAATATCGCCGGGGTGGCGCTCGCTGTTGCCATTGGTGGCGCGGGAAGCGTTTTTTGGATGTGGGTCTCCGCCCTTTTTGCGATGTTTTTAAAGTACGGCGAGGTCGTCTTGGCGCTTTTATATAAGGAAAAAAAGAGCGGCGCGGGCGGCGCAATGTATTATATGCGCGATGCCGTTGGGGGCAGGCTCGGCACTCTTCTTTCCCACGCCTTTTGCGTGCTATGCCTTCTTTGCGCCTTAACGCTTGGCTCGTCGGTACAGGCAAATGCCGCGGCGGAAAGCCTTGCCGCCTTGTCGGTGCCGCCGCTTTTTTCGGGAGTGATGCTCGCACTTTTCGCCGCCCTTGCCGTTTTTGGCGGCGCAAAAAGAATAGAGAGGGTCACCTCGCGCTTAATTCCGCTTTTGACCCTCTTTTACACGCTTCTTTCGCTGTACGCGTGCCTCTTACACGCTTCTCTTTTGCCCACCATTCTCTTGCGCATCTTTAAGGAGGCGTTCTCGCCTCTTGCCGCCGCGTCGGGCGGCGGCGTCTTTTTATCCCTTCGTGCCGTGCGCTACGGCGTTTGCCGCGGTCTTTTATCGAATGAGGCGGGCGCGGGCACGGCACCCCTTGCCCACGCAACGGCAAAAAACACCCCGACGTCCCAAGGGCTTCTCGGGGCACTTGAGGTGTTTATCGATACCTTTGTTTTGTGCAGTGCCACGGCGTTCGTCGTGCTTTTGGCGTTTCCCACGCCCTCGGCGGCGGAGGGAGGCGTGGCGCTCGTGCTTTCTGCCTTTTCGTTGCTCGTCGGTGAGTGGACGCGCGTGCCGCTGATTTTTTCCGTGGTGCTTTTCGTTTACGCCACGGTCATATGCTGG
>JAZOSE010000053.1:0-13654 GCA_045656965.1 Eubacteriales bacterium | reverse complement strand
GCGAGGTCATCGACAATGTTTGCACCCGTTTTGGCTGCCGCAGCTTCAAGATCGATCCCAACAACGGCTTCATCCTTAACGGTGAAGAGTATCCTCTGCGCGGTGTATCCCGTCACCAGGACCGCTGGGGCTTCGGCAACGCATTGCTGCCTGAGCACCACGAAGAGGATATCGACCTGATCTGCGAGGTTGGTTGCACCACTATCCGTCTGGCGCACTACCAGCACGATCAGTACTTCTACGATCTGTGCGACGAGCGCGGCCTGGTTATTTGGGCCGAGATCCCCTACATCTCCCAGCATATGCCCGCCGGTCGCGAGAACACCATCAGCCAGATGAAGGAATTGGTCATCCAGAACTACAACCACCCCTCTATCGTGGTTTGGGGTCTGTTCAATGAGATCACCATGAAGGGTGACTACGATCCCGACCTGCTGGAGAATCACCGGATCCTGAACGATCTGTGCCACGAACTGGACAAGACTCGTCCCACCACCATCGCCGCCGTTTCTCCCTGCCCCATCAACTCCCCCTACATCCAGATCCCCGATGTGGTTTCCTACAACCACTATTTCGGCTGGTACGGCGGCGAAACCTCTATGAACGGCCCCTGGTTTGATAAGTTCGACGCAACTCACCCCAATATTCCCATTGGCTGTTCCGAGTACGGCTGTGAGGCGCTGAACTGGCATACCTCCAACCCCGTCCAGGGCGACTATACCGAGGAATATCAGGCTTACTACCACGAGGAGCTGATCAAGCAGCTCTTCACCCGTAAATACCTTTGGGCAACGCACGTTTGGAATATGTTTGACTTCGGTGCCGACGCACGCGCCGAGGGCGGCGAAAACGGACAGAACCACAAGGGTCTTGTAACGATGGACCGCAAGTATAAGAAGGATGCCTTCTACGCCTACAAGGCTTGGCTTTCGGATGAGCCGTTCGTACACCTGTGCGGAAAGAGATACGTGGATCGTAGAGGACGTGACGCGCGTGACCGTGTATTCCAATCTCCCCGAGGTAGAGCTTTTCGTCAACGGCGAGAGCGTTGGCAAGCTGTCCGCGCCCGATCACTTCTTCTACTTTGACGTAAAGAACGAGGGCGAAAGCACGCTCGTGGCACGCGCGGGAGAATACAGCGATGAGGCAAAGATCCGCAAGGTCGCCGAGATGAATATGGACTACGTTCTCGTTGAAAAGGGCGCGGTTCTTAACTGGTTTGACGTGACCGCCCCCGAGGGACGCTTCTCGCTCAACGACAAGATCAGCGATATTATGGAGAGCGCACGCGGAAAGCTTTGGTTCATCAGCGTTGGCTTGAAGATCAAAAAGAAGATGGACGCGAACAAAAAAGGCAAGTCCGAGGGAAAGAAATCCGGCGGCTTTGAGGTAGACCTCAAGGCAGACGGCGGACTGATGCAGATGATGGGCTCCTTTACCGTGCTTCGCCTAACGAGCATGATGTCGATGATGAACGTTTCCTTCACCAAGGAAGAGCTGCTTAAGATGAATAAGAAGCTCAACCGCATCAGAAAGCCTAAAAACAAGAAAAAGTAAAAACCTAATAAAAGCAAGAAAAACCTGCATTTTGCAGGTTTTTCTTTTTACTTAAATCAATAAAAGCTCCATAAAGCGAAAGAGTTATTTTGCCGATATCGGCAAAATAACTCTCAAAACAACTCTACCAAAGGCGGTTTTACACCTCTTCAAAGCGGTATTCTGCCGTAACGTCGGGATATTTTTCGCGGTCGACGGGGCTTAAAAACATCGCCTTCGGGCGAGCGTAAACGGTGCCGCCGCTTTCCGCTTGGTAGACAACGAGCTCCTCGTCGGTTTCCGTGTGGCGAGCGAGGGCGAGCACACGGTAGGTCGTACCCTTAAAGTGACGGTAGGTACCGCCTATTTTTAATTCTCTTTCCATTTTCCTTCCCCTTTTCCGTATTCTTGTACAGTATAGCGCATTTTTTCTTTTCCGTCAAGTACCCGTATTTTCAAAAAAACATTGCTTTTATGCTTGAATGATGGTAAAATAGAAGGGTAGAAATGATAAAGCGAGGGCTTTTTATGGAAAACGGATTTTATCCGCGTGCGCGGCTTCGCCGCGAGAGCTTTCTTTCCCTTGATGGCGAGTGGGATTTTGCTTATACGAAGGAAGGGGAAGCACCGAAGCGCTTTGAGGAAAGGATCACCGTTCCCTTTCCGCCCGAGTCGCGCCTTTCCGGGATCGGTCGGGGACACGAAAAGAACGAATATATGTTTTACCGCAAGGTCTTTTCTCTTCCCGAGGGCTTTCTTTCGAGGGAGGGCGAGGTGCTTCTGCATTTCGGTGCGGTGGACCAGCACGCCCTCGTATATTTGAACGGCGTGCCGCTCGGCGAGCACTCGGGCGGTTATCTTCCCTTCTCCTTTTCGGTGCGCGCGCTTTTAAAGCAAGAAAACGAGCTTCTCTTGCGCGTTGCCGATCCCTTGGACCACGACCTTCCCTACGGCAAGCAAAAAGAAAAGCGGGGCGGTATGTGGTACACGCCGCACTCAGGGCTGTGGCAGTCGGTGTGGATGGAGCTTGTGCCGAGGGGCGGCGTTCTCGATATTGCCGTTTCCTCTACCGATACCGAGGCAACCGTGACGGTGAAATCCGCGAGCGAGAGGCTTACGCTCTCTTACCTTGACGGTGAGGAGCGTGTGGAGCTTGCCTTTTCGGGAAGCGTGACGGTAAGGCCGAAGAGCGCGCACCTTTGGTCCCCCGAGGAGCCGAATCTTTATCCCTTTACGGTGTCGACCGAGGCGGAGACGGTATCATCGTATTTCGCGCTTCGCCGCTTGGAGGTTAAAAACGCAAACGGAAGCGCGCGCTTTTATCTCAACGGAAAGCCGTATTTTTTAAACGGCGTGCTTGACCAAGGCTATTTTGAGGGGGGCATCGTTGTTCCCGAAACCCCTTCCGAATACGAAAAGGACATTCTTCGCATGAAGGAGCTGGGCTTTAATATGCTCAGAAAGCATATTAAAGTAGAGCCGCCCGCCTTTTACGAGGCGTGCGACCGCCTCGGTATGATCGTGTTTCAAGACGCGGTCAACAACGGGCGATACGATTTTCTCACCCAAACGGCGCTTCCGACGGTGGCCTTTAAAAGAATGCCGCGCATCTTCTTGCACAAAAGCAAGCGCGCAAGGGAAATTTTCCGCGAGCATACCTTGAAAATGTTAAGCGAAGTTTGCTTTTACCCCTCTGTTCTCTTGTTTACGATTTTCAACGAGGGATGGGGGCAGTCTGCCGATGCAGACGCGCTTTATAAAGAATTTAAGACGCTTTACCCCGATATGCTCTTTGATACAGCGTCGGGCTGGTTTAAGACAAAGGCGACGGATATGAGAAGCGACCACGTGTATTTTAAGCGCGTTCGCGCATGCTATAAGAAGGAGAAGCTTCCCGTAATGATCTCGGAGTTCGGCGGGTATTCATATCCTGTTGAGGGTCACCTCTTTAACACCGAAAGAAACTACGGCTACGGCACCTGCAAAAATGGCGAGGAGCTTTTTGCGCGCCTTGAAAAGCTCTATCTTGGAGAGATCGTCCCCGCGATCAAGTCGGGCGTTTCGGGGCTGGTATATACCCAGCTTTCCGACGTGGAGGACGAGACCAACGGCTTTTACACCTACGATCGAACGGTATGCAAGGTCGATAAAGAAAAAATGAAAGATCTGATGCGAGCGTGCGAAAGTGCCTATCTTTCCGCTTGCACGTCTTCGGAGGAGCTATGAACGCACTTTACACCCTTGAGGAAAAGAAAAAGGAATATGCTGCGCTACTCATCCGCGTGGGCTTGAACGTGACGAAGGGGCAGCGCGTCTATATCCACGCGCCCGTTGACGCGGCAGATTTTGCGCGACTTTGTATGCGCGAGGCGTACGCCGCGGGCGCAGGCGAGGTACAGCTTATTTGGTTTGACGACGAGGTCACACGCGCGCATTTTCTGCACGCCGAGGACAAATATATCGACGAGGTACCCGCTTGGCGGCGGGAGCTGATGAACGGTTGCGCGCGAGAGGGCGTTTCCCGCCTCTTCATCGAGTCGAGCGACCCCGAAAATCTGAAGGGCATTGACCCCGACCGTCTTTTGAGAAGTGCCAAAGCGAAGGGCAGAGATTTCGCGGAGTTTTACCGCCTTGAAACGACGAGCGCGTTCCCCTGGTGCATTGCCGCCGTTCCCTCGGAAAAATGGGCAAAGACGGTGTTTCCCGACCGAAGCGACGCCTTCTTCGCGCTTTGGCGCGCCATCCTTGAAACGGTGCGCGTTTCGGGAGACGGCACGGCCGTTTCCGCTTGGCGCGAGCATCTTGCGAGCTTAAAGGCGAGAACGGAAAGGATGAACGCCTACCGTTTTGTCTCGCTCCGCTACAAAAACTCTCTCGGCACGGATCTTACCGTTCGCCTTCCCGAAAAGCATCTTTGGCAGTCGGGAGAGGAATTAAGCAAGACGGGGCACCCCTTCGTTGCCAATATGCCGACCGAGGAGATCTTCACCGCGCCCTTAAAAACGGGAGTTGACGGTATTGTTTACGCCTCAATGCCGCTGATTGAGGACGGAAACAAGATCGAGGATTTCTATATGGTGCTAAAAGAGGGTAAGATCATTGAAGTCCACGCAAAATCGGGCGAGGATATTCTTAAAAACGCCATTTCCGTGGACGAGGGGGCGTGCTTTCTCGGCGAGGTGGCACTCATTCCCTACCATTCGCCCATTTCAAGCCAAGGTATTCTCTACTACAACACCCTGTTTGATGAGAACGCCTCCTGTCACCTCGCCTTCGGCGCGGCGTACCCCTCCATTGAGGGCGGTGCGGATATGACGGACGAGGATATGGCGGCGGCGGGGCTCAACCTTTCCGCCCAGCACACCGATTTTATGATCGGAACGAGCGACCTTTCCATCGTCGGCACGACGGCGGACGGAAAAGAGATTGAGGTCTTTAAAAACGGAGACTTCTGCATTTAAATAGAAAAGAACCCGGTTTTTCGGGTTCTTTTCTTTCTTATTTCGCGGTAAAAAACCAAACCTTCTTCACAGCAGAGATAGGCACTTCCCAAAGACATGCCTGAAGAGAAATGTCCTCGGGCAATGTTAAGGGATTTTCCAAATCGAAGATCTTTTCCCAAGAGCGTTTTGTGATCTGGTCAAGCTTGGCAAGGTCGGTTACGGGGGCTTCAAAGAGAGATGCGATGTCCTCCCTTTCTCCGATATAACGGTTGGCTAAAACCAAATGCCATGCATCAAAATCCGAAAGAAGAAAGCTGCCCTCCTCCGCTTCAAAGGCGATCTCGACCATTTTTGTGCCGCGCTCACCATACCCGGAGCAGCGAAGGTCACGCCTGCCACGCTTTCCTTCCCACGTGTGCCACGCCCAAATGGGATAAAAAACGCCGTCGGGCGCTTTTCCGACACGCTCGCGTAGCATTCTTGCCATATAGTCGTAGGCAAAGCGGTATTCCCCGTCAAAGAGCATATATTTTTCGTTTGCCCGAAGGGTACCCGTTCTAAGCATTTCTTCGTAGGCGGCAATATGCTGAATCGTATACAGTATCTGTTTCATGGTGCCCTCCTTCTTCAGAAGATTATAACACATTTTTTGTGGGAAAGCAAGTGGACTTTTGATATTGACAAAGGAGAAAACACGTGGTATTATCAAAGCAGGAAAGATCCCCTAAAGGAGAATGTTAAAATGATCGTAGAAAAGGCATACGGCGATTACACGGATTTCAGAATTCCCGGCATTGTAGCAACCGAAAGCGGTGCACTTCTTCGATACTGCGAGTGCAGAAAATCGCAAGGCGACTGGTCGAAAATCGATATTAAGGTCTCGCGAAGCACCGACGAGGGAAAAACCTGGTGCGAGGTGCTTTTGGTGAGGGGCGACGGCGCGACGATGAACAACCCCGTGATGTTCGCTTTGAGAGACAGGCTTGTTCTTCTCTACTGCAAAAACTATAAAGAGGTCTACAAGCGCGTGAGCCTTGACGGGGGCGAGCATTTTGGGGACGCGGAGCGCGTTTGCTTTGACACAAGCTTTCCCTATACCGTTGTGGCAATCGGTCCCGGGCACGGTATCAGCCACGGTGGGCGCTTGATCGCTCCCGTTTGGTTTGCCTTTGACGAGTGCGACCCGAAGGCGCACCGACCTTCCTTTGTTTCCACATTCTACTCCGACGACGGCGGAGAGAACTGGCAGGTGGGGGAGCTGATCTACCCGAGCGAGCTATGCAACCCCAGCGAATCGGCACTTGCCGTGACAAAGGAGGGCGAGGTGTTGATCTCGATTCGCCACGAGGGCGAAAGAAAAATGCGCGCGCTCGCCAAAAGTGCCGACGGCATTGCTTCTTGGTACGGCTTGCGCTTTGAAGAAAATCTCATTGACCCAACCTGCATGGGCAGCATGACGCATAAGGACGGCACCGTCTACCACGTCAACTGTGCATCGAATGCCGAAAGAAGAAATCTTACGGTGAAGATCTCGCGCGACGGTTTTTCAAGCTGTAAGGAAATTAAAATTTCGAACGAGGGCGGATATGCCGATATCGCGCTTTTGAACGACAAGCTCTTCGTGCTTTACGAGAAGGTCATCGTAAAAGGACCGTCTCTTTGGGACTGGGAGCCTATTTGCTTACATCTGGACACGATCGACTTGATATGATAAGAAAAAGGCAATATCCGCTTGGATATTGCCTTTTCCTTTATGCCAGCGTGCTGCCCGTTCCGCACCACATGCTTTCCTTGAAGGCAGGATAGCCGAGGTCGAGCTTGACCGCCTCAATAATATCCTTGCGCAGATTGTTATTAGGGGAAGAAAGCACGTGCTGTGCGTAATAGACGCTGATCTCATTTTGGGGATCGATGGCAAGGAAAGCACCTGCCGCACCTCCCCAACCAAAATCGGTACGAGGGGAACGCGCAATCGGCGTACGAACGCCAAGCCCATAGCCGTAGCCGTCGGCAACCCAGCAGCTCACTCTCTGATCCTCGCGCATATGGTCGCGCGTCAAAAGTGCGAGCCCATCCTCGCCAAGAAGCTTTCCTGTGCGAAGGCCCTCTAAAAAGCGCAGGTAATCGTCCACTGTGCTGACGGCACCCGCGCCGCCGCTTTCGTACTCTGTGCCAAACTTATAGTACTGAATTTCTCTTCCGACGTTGAGGAAATCCTTGCCGTCATATCGGTACTGTGCCGCAAGCGTCCCAAGCTCCCCGTCGGGCAGAAGGAAGGTGGTGTGTTTCATACCCATGGGATCAAAAATGCGCTCCTTGACAAAGCTTCCAAAGCGCTTGCCGCTGACGACCTCGACCACGGCGGCGAGAACGTCGTGGCATAGGCTATACTCCCACCGTGCCCCCGGCTCAAACTCCAGCGGTATTTGTGCGATATATTTCATCATTTCCACGGTGGGAGCCTTCCCTTCCGTTTCAAGCTTACCGCGCGCAATTGCCTCGCTTGCACAGTCATAATTTAGCCCCGCCGTCATCGTAAAAAGATGAAAAAGCGTGATCGGCTTTTGCGCCTTTACAAGCCCGCCCGCCTGCTTCACGCGCACGTCGGCAAAAGCGGGAAGATAGAGGGCAAGCTCGTCCTCAAGGCGAATTTTCCCCTCTTCAAGAAGCATCATCGCCGCTGTGACGGTGATGGGCTTGGAGCAAGAATAGATGTTATAGCGCTCGGTGCCGCGCATGGGCGTGCCGTTTTCGTCCGAGACGCCGCGCATTTCACGAAAGACCTCGCGTCCCTTATGGAACACCGAGATATCCACAGAGGGAATGCCAAGGCGCTCAAATTCATGAAGAAGCACTTTTGTATTTGAAAACATCACCTTTACTCCTTTGAGAAACAAAATAACAGTATTATTGTATCACATTTTTTAAAGAAAGTAAGAAAAAATATTGTTCAGCTCTCTGATTTTTTCTTTGCTCGGAGGAGAAAAGACCTCTGCTTTTTTACCGACGGCGGCATACTTATGCTCACCCATCGCGTGATACGGAAGCAATTCAACCTTTGGGTGCTTGCCCTGTGCTTCAAGAAATTGCCGTATCGCCGTCATTTCCTCAAAGGAATCGTTCACCGACGGAATGATGGGAATGCGTACCCACACGCTTTTTTCGGTGCGCAAAAGCTTGGCGAGATTTTCCAAGATCAGCTCGTTCCCTACTCCCGTATATTTTTTATGCTTTTCTCTGTCGTAGCATTTTACGTCATAGAGAAACAGATCGGTGTATGGTATAATGCGCTCAAAATAATCAAACGGCACGTGTCCTGCGGTATCCACGGCAGTATGTATGCCGTTTTCCTTACACGCCTTTAAGATACAGGCAATTATATGTAAAAACACTCCCTTAAACACGCCCAAAGCAATGAAAACAATACACATCCACAAGGGAATATCTGAAAATCTTTCCTTTTCCCTGTTTTTTGTTGCTTTTTCTTCATAGCCAACAATTACCCTTTATTCTCCAAAATCCAATCGAGCAGCTCTTGATATTTCATCTCGCCTGCCGCGACGGCAAGTCCGACGCGGGCAACCTCAGCGTTGGTGGGACGGAGCTTGATACCGTTCGTTTCCAAAAACGTGAGAAGAACGTACATTCCTATTCTCTTGTTTCCGTCAACAAAAGCGTGATTTGAAATAAGAGCAAAGCCGAGCCGCGCTCCCTTTTCCGGCTTTGTGGGATATAATTCTTTTCCGCCAAACGTAGCAAATGCCGATTCGAGTGCACTGTTGAGAAGCGCAATATCTCTGACGTTTGGGTCGCCACCCGTTTCTTCTGTAATGAGTTTGTGCAACAAAAGCACTTTGTCCTGACTGAATTTGATCATTTCGCAAGCTCCTCAAAAGCGGGACGGTAAAGCTTCAAGATACGTGCCGCTACGAAGTCGATTTTTTCATCGTCGGTCATTTCAATAGTGGTATCCTGCTCAATATCCACCAATTTATATTTCGGTTTGTTGTTCTTGAAAATATAAAGCTCGCCGTGCTTGTCGGTCATTCTCGCCACGCGGGAAAAATTCTGATTTGCCTCGGAAATTGAAACAATTTGATTCGTATTCAAATTCATTTTAAATTCCTCCTTTTGAGATTGTAATATTATTATATACAAATTTTAGGATATTGTCAACCTAAAATGAATATTTTTATAAAATTCCTGTTAAAATTTGTTGTCCCTAATATAGTTCACTCGCCATGTGCTACATTAGGGACGACAGTTTTATTCAATTTTGTCGTTAGGATGCCTTCGCCATGGGAATATTTGCGGCATTTAACATGTTTTCAATAAAAATACGTAGCCTGCCGTGGGGTCGTTGATCATCACTGTGCGTAGGCGTTCCGCATGCTAAGTGCTAACAAAGTGTGGAACGCCAAAAGTTTTCGCCCCACCCGTACAGTATGGGTGGGGCTTTTCTAACGAAAAGTTCCGAAAACTTGTTAAACTTTAGTGCATCGCCAACCGCGGAAGGTTAAGCAGCTTTAGGTTGTACGCCTTGCTGTGCCGCGCTTAACATATTCTCTATAAATATCCCGTAACCTTCCGTCGGGTTGGCTACCATAACATGAGTGACGGCGCCGATGAGCTTGCCGTTTTGGATGATCGGGGAGCCCGACATTCCTTGGACGATGCCGCCCGTTTTTTCGAGCAGGCGCGGGTCGGTGACGCGAACGGTGAAGGATTTTGTGACACCGTTTTTGATCTCTGCGATCTCAATTTCGTAGTCCTCTGCTTTGTCACAGTCAAGGGCGGTGCGAAGGGTTGCTTTGCCCGTTTTGACTGCCGAGGCGGTGGCGATGGGGATAGCCTCGCCCTCAAAATCGCTCAAAACGCCGAATACTCCACACTCGGTATTTTTGAGCAGCGTGCCACGCTTGTTGCTTTTAAGATACCCACGAAGCTCGCCCGGTGTCCCCTTTTGACCCTTGACGACACCTGTGACGACCGCATCGGTGACCACGCCGCGCGCCGAGGGCGCGAGTGCGCCGCTTTCTCTGTCGCATATCCCGTGGCCGAGCGCGCCGAACTCGCCCGTTTTGGGGTCGATAAAGGTAACTGTGCCGATGCCTGAGGAAACGTCCTTGACGAGCATACCGCTTTTGTATTTTCCGTCGCTCTCGGAAAGCACGGGAGCAAGCGTGAAGGACAGCTCTTCCCTACCGCGTCGGCAGGTGAGGGTAACGCTCTCGCCGCGCGAGCTTTCAATGAGCGCCGTTAAGGCAGCAACGGTTTTGATGGGGGTGCCGTTTACTTTTAAAATAATATCGCGTGCGCGAAGTCCTGCCGCCTCTGCGGGAGAGCATTCGCCGTCCTTGGTTTTTACCTTGGCGATGCCTACGACGGAAACGCCGTCGCCAAGAAGACGAAGTCCCAGCGTTTCACCCGAGGGAATGAGGCAAAGCCCCTCGTATTTTTTGACCTCGATCTCCTTTAAGGTCACCACGCCGAAGAGCTTTGCTTTGACTGCCTTGACCGTGCCAAAGCCATCCACCGCCTCTGCGCCCGCATCCGCGTAAGAGACGCAGGGGATAGAGGGAAGCTCGTCATACGAAGAAACGACTACGCGTCCGGGGAGCATAAAATCAAAAGCGCCAAGAAGTATTACTGTAACGAATAGGATCATCCAAAGAGTCGTAAAGGTTATTTTCAGCTTGTTTTTTCGCATGATACGAAGTGCTTCTTTCTTTGGTTTTGACGCGCTTAAAACGAGAGAGAAAAATCGCGTTGCTTTTAATTTGCCCCGTCGCCGTTTTTTTATCACCGACAAACAATTCCTTTTTGCTTCTTATTTGCCTATTATAAAAACGCATTTCGGAAGGTCCGAAATGCGTTTTTTCATTTTATTGCTTTTAATTTTGCAAAGACGGAAAGTGCCTTGCTTACGTTGCTTTCAACGAAATCCAGAGAGCAGCTATAGCTTGATACGGGAACGGCGCGGAAGCGCAAAAAGCGCATGCTCGCCGTCAGAATTCCTTTTTCAACCGAGAGCGAGAGCGAAAAGCCCGACGAATCCGCAATCACCGAAAGTGCAGACAGAGCAGCTTCATTCAAGGCAAGCGCATCAGAAGCATTCGCGGCATTTTTGTCTGTTTTGCCCGAAAGGGTGAGAAAGATATATTCGCCGTTTTTCTCCGCTTTTGTAAACATTTCTTTACAAGCGGCGCGAGCAAGCGTGTATACAACGGCAAAGACCGTTAAAAATCCCTCATCGGACATATAAATACAGGAGTGAGGAATAAAAGGGATGCTCACTTCCCTATCGACAGCGCTTTCAAAGTGCTTTTCGAGCGCGGGAAAGAGGATATCTGAGACAACGCTCTTCTTCGGCAATGCGTTGGCGGTGCATAAGCGGGCAAGCTCTTCCTCAAACGACTCCTTTGTCAAGGGCTCGCCGACCGTCTCCTTTAAAGCGGTGTCGCTCATTTTCCCATTTTCACGCTGTCAAGCGTGACCCCCTCGTATGCCTTTTCGCTTTTCAAGGTGAGAAGCGTTTCCTCGCTTTTTTCGCTGATCACACGGTAGAAGTTATCAAGAAGGTAGTATTCTCTTAAAAGCTCTAAATTTTCAGCATTGTCGATATAAGCCTCGTCCTTCGGCAAGCGGCGAACGACGTACACACCGTCACCTGAATGGATAAGATCCGAGGTCTCTCCCTCGGAAAGCGCAAAGGCGGTTTCGGTCAGCTTTTCAAAATAGCTGTCAAGCTGGTATTTTCCGAAATAGAAGCCTTCGGCAAGCTCGTCGGGCATATAAAGCGTCTGCAAATACTGCTGGGCGGTGGCGACAAAATCGGTGTCGGAGGCTTCCTTGGCGTTTTTCACAAGCTCATCGAGCATTTCCTTTGTAAAGTTTTCGTAAGCGGCGGAGCCGTAGGGAACGTAGATCCAGGTAGCGTGCACGGTGCTTTCGCTTTTAAAATACGCCTTGACGGTGTCCGCATCCTCACTGACGAAGGAGGCGAGCTGCATGGCCTTGGCAAGCCTCTCCTCGGCAAAATTAAGGCGCAAATAGAAGCGGAAAACGCTGTCGGTCATATAGCTTTCGTAAAGGGCTTTCAGGTAATTATCCTTCGTTTCGTAGCCGATCTCCTCAGCATCGATCGCCTCGGTGACGGAAGCGCTGACCTTTTTGTCGATTTCCTTACCGTAGGGATCTACGCCGTACTCATCGCAAAGAGAAAGCACGGTATAAACGCGAGCGATCTCCTTTCGGGCGGCGGCATCGCAAACGGAAAAGACCTCCGCGCGCTTCGCCTCATCCCATCCCTCGGCGTTACCTTGCGCGCGCAGGGTATTCAAAAAGACAAAGCGATAAAGCTCATAGGGTGCTTCGTATTTTCCGTTCACCGTAAAGACGGTAGCTTTTTCCTCCTTGCTTGAGGATACGGGCTTGTATTTTTCGCAAGAAACGAGAGATAGCATCAAGGCAAATATAAGCAAAAGTGTGAAAAGGCGAACCGTTTTTCGCATAAACGCGCTCCTTTGGCTTCTTTTTTTGGATAAAACCGCAATTTTTCGTTTAGTATAGCACGGTATTATGAATTTAGCGTGAACATTGGCGAGGCACTTGACATTTTTCGCGCACCGTGCTATAATCGGTAAGATGGTTTTTTTGAAGGAAAGGAGAAGAATATGCATACGCACGAGCACGCAGGCTTTTTCGGCGCGGTCATTTTACATTCGTTAGAAGAGCTTTTAACCGTTCTTCCCTTTCTTTTCCTCGCCTATCTCTTTATGGAGTTTTTGGAGCACAAGGCGGGCGAGCGCATGGAAAACGCGGTGCGCCGCGCAGGGCGCGTCGGTCCTCTTTGGGGAAGCCTTTTGGGCATCGTTCCTCAGTGTGGCTTCTCGGCGGCAGCCTCAGGGCTGTATAGCGGCGGCGTGATCACGCTTGGAACGCTACTTGCTGTTTTCCTCTCCACCTCCGACGAGATGCTGCCTCTTATGATCGGGCAAGCCTCGCCTCTTCGCATTCTCAAAATTCTGGGTGTCAAGGTGCTGATCGCCTTGATCGCAGGCTTTGCGGTGGACGGCGTGATCCGCTTGCTTCATAAGAAAAAGGAGCGCACCGACGAGCATCATCACGAGCACGAGCATGACCACGAGCATGACCACGAGCATGACCACGGCCACGAGCATGACCACGACCACGAGCATCATCACGACCACGACCACGAGCATCATCACGACCACGACCACGAGCATGACCACGACCACGAGCATCGCGGCGCGTTTGCGATCCGCGAGATGTGCGAGAGCGACGGATGCAAGTGTGAGCGCAGCATATGGCTTTCCTCACTTTACCACACCGCGAAAACGGGCGGATTCCTTCTCGCCGTCGTTCTTCTTTTGAATCTTGCCGTTTTCTTTATTGGCGAGGACGGACTGGCAAGCGCTCTGACCGCAGTTCCCTTCCTTTCGCATTTACTTTGCTCGCTTGTCGGTCTCATTCCCAACTGTGCGGCTTCCGTGGTGATCACCGAGCTCTATCTTGAAGGCATTATCAGCGCGGGCTGTATGCTTTCGGGGCTTCTTGTGAGCGCAGGCATCGGTCTTCTTCTTTTGTTCCGTGTCAGCCGCAAAAAGCGTGACGCCTTTATCGGTTTGAGTCTGCTCTTTTTCATCGGCCTT
>JAZOSE010000052.1:0-2007 GCA_045656965.1 Eubacteriales bacterium | reverse complement strand
GGAGCTTGAGGGCTTAAAGGAAAAGTTGCCCTTCCGCTTTCTCGCGGACTGGTACGAGTACCAAGAAAATTTTGTTCGCGCACTAGACCTTTCGCCCTACGAGGACGCACCGATGTTTACCGACGGCGAAGTAAGGCTTTCTCGCGTTATTCCTTACGAAAGAAAGGAAAAGCTTGAAAAGCGAGCAGTCGTATCTCTTTACGGCAACAGCATTGCGGTGAAGGGCAAAAAAGAGGAGCACCTCTTTTCCTTCGACGAGGTGAGCGCGGTGACGGTGCTTGGCAGAAACAAGGCGAATATCTATATTGACAAGGATATTTATCAGTTGAAGGGCGACAAGCGCTTTAACGCATTAAAGTATATGCATATTTATCATTGCTACAAAAACTCCAAGGAGGCAGAAAAAAATGGAAAAGAATTATTCTTGGGCATTTAGCGACAGCGACGTTTGGGGCTGGATCCTGCTTTTTGCGGTGCTTCTCGGAAGCTTGCTTGTGGGCAATCTTTTAAAGAAGAAGATACCGCTTCTTCAGCGCTCGCTGATTCCGACCTCTGTGCTTGGAGGCGCGATTTTGCTTCTGATCGCGGCGATATACAAGTGGATCACGGGCGAGGTCATGTTTGATTCTCCCGCCTTTGGCGTTAGCGGCACAAAGGCGCTGGAGATCGTTACTTATCATGCACTTGCGCTCGGCTTTATCGCCTCGTCCTTTAAGACCAACGACGGAAAGCTCTCAAAAAAGCGCTCCGCAGAGATCTTTAACACGGGTGTTACGACCGTTTCTACGTATCTTATTCAAGGCATTTTCGGTCTCGGCATCACCATTGTTGCCACCCTCATCATTAAGGACTTTTTCTCGGCGGCGGGTGTCCTTCTTCCCTTTGGCTACGGTCAAGGTACGGGGCAAGCACTCAACTACGGAAAGCAGTATGAGGAGATGGGCTTTGTCGGCGGTGCCTCCTTCGGTCTTACTATTGCGGCGCACGGCTTTATCTCGGCGGCGCTTGGCGGTGTCATACATCTGAACATTATGAGACGGCGCGGAAAGCTCAAGCTGTCCAACCGAAGCGACGGAAGCACGCACACAGAAAAGGTGGAGTCACTTCTTGAGGTTCCTATGCAGGAATCAATCGACAAGATGACCATCCAGATCGCGCTTATTCTCGTGGCGTATGCTATGACGTACGGTGTGATGGCACTTTTAGCACACTTCCTTCCCGGAATGAGCTCCTTGATCTTCGGCTTCAACTTCCTTCTCGGCGTTTTGATGGCGACGCTTGTTAAGCTCGTGATGAACTGGCTTCGCAAGAAGCGCATTATGAAGAAAAAGTACACCAACAACTTCTTAATGACACGCGCGAGCAACTTCTTCTTCGACCTTATGATCGTTTCGGGCGTTGCCGCCATTCGCTTGGATGCCAGCGCAAGCTATTGGGTCATTCTCGCGATCCTTGCCGTTGTGGGCATTGCAATCACCTACATATACAACCGCATCGTTGCGAAAACGCTCTTCCCCGACTACGTTGAGGAGCAATTTCTTGCGATGTACGGCATGCTGACGGGTACGGCAAGCACGGGCATTATTCTTCTGCGCGAGGTAGACAGCGAGTTTAAAACGCCTGCCTCCGACAACCTCGTTTACCAAAACTTCCCCGCTATCGTTTTCGGCTTCCCGATGATGTTCTTAGCAACACTTGCTCCGAGAAAGCCGATACTTACCTTGATCATCTTCGTTGTCTTCTTTACGGCGCTCAACATCATTCTCTTCAGAAGCAAGATCTTCAAAAAGAGAGCAAAGAAAACGGACGAAACGGACGAATAAAATGCAAAAGGACTGAACGGAAACGTTCAGTCCTTTTTATTTAGATGGTTTCTACGGTGTCGCTCTTTTCACGGTAGATGCCGTGCAAATCGAGCGGTGCGGCATCGTCGGCAGGATAGCCCAGAGGCATAAGGGCGGTGATGCGGATACCCTCGGGGATAGAAAGCGCCTCGCGGACCTTGCT
>JAZOSE010000051.1:0-9378 GCA_045656965.1 Eubacteriales bacterium | reverse complement strand
TCCGACCAAAATTGCCGATTTGACTGCTTTTTGCGGTCAAATCGGTACAAATTTAATATGTCACCGGAGGCTGTGTACCGTAGTACCGTAATGCCGGATTAGGTGTCCAAGTGAGCTTGGGTTATTGCATGTGCAAGACCTTAGCTCTATTTTAATTTTCGGAGGTATTTTATGAAAAACACGAAGGTTACTCTTGTTCCACTTACGGCAGATGACCGAGAGCAATTTATCCTTGATAATCAATGGGCGTTCAAGTACGGTGCGATGATGGAGTTCGGTGAGCGTGACGACCATATGGATTTTGACGGTGAGATCATCTCTCGCAAAACCATCGAGCGTTGTATTGACTCGCCCGATAGCGAGACCTACCGCATCGTTTTGGATGGCAGACGGGTTGGCGGTGTGTTCCTGAAAATCAACAAAGAAACGCATCACAACGAGTTGGAGATTCTGTTCGTTTCCCCCGAGGAGCACACCAAGGGCATCGGCTATGGCTCGTGGCAGGCGGTTGAGGCTCTGCATCCCGAAACCAAGGTATGGAAAACCTGCACGCCCTATTTTGAAAAGCGCAATATTCATTTTTACGTAAACAAGTGCGGTTTTCAAATCGACCAATTTGGGTGTGAATATTTTCGGCCCGACCATCTGATGCCCGATGACGAGGAGCGTGATCCCAATGAGGGTCCTGACGAAATGTTCCGCTTTATCAAGGTGATGAAGCCATAAGGCTGTTTTCTTTGCTTCCATCGACGCAAATTTTGAGGGCTGACGATTTTTTGTCAGCCCTCATTCGTTTTACAAGAAAAAGCCGCTTTGCAAGCGCAAAGCGGCTTTTTATCAGCATTTTTTCATTAAGCGAATATAGAATTCCACGGCGCGATGGAGCGTTTCCACGCGGATGCGCTCGTTGTTTCCGTGGATGGTCGCGCGCTCCTCGCTCGTGAGATCCATCGCGGAGAAGCGGTAAACGCGGTCGCTGATCCTGCCGTAGTGACGGCTGTCGGAGCACTGCACCATAAGATAGGGCGAAGCCAGCGCGCCGCGCCAGGTGGAAAGAACGGCACTCTCTACCTTGCGGTAAGCCTCGCAATCGGTTTCGGAGATACGGCTGGGGTTGGTGCCGTAGAGAACAGAAAGCTCTACACTTTCATCATTCACCGTCTTTCTAAGACGCTCAAGTGCGCCCTCTACCGTGTCAAGCGGATTCAGACGGATATTCGAAACCATCCTCGCCTCGGGGGGAATGACGTTGACCGCCGAGCTTCCTTCCATTTGCGTGAAGGCAACGGTGGTGCGAAGAAGCGCGTTCAGCTCACCGCCCGTTTTCTTGCAAAGCATATTGAGAATGCCCTTGAAGCACCAAAGGTTAGCAAAGATCATACGGAAAAGGAAGGTGGAGTGCCTGCCGAGCGTGTCGAACATTTCCGCCACGGGCTTTGAGATATGGAAGGGGAAGGGCTTGTTCTCCACGCGCGTGCAAGCGCGGGAAAGCACGCCGACGGGGGTATGGGGCTTTGGTGCGGAGGCGTGACCGCCGTTCGATCTCGTCGCATAGGCAACGTTCATCATACCCTTTTCGGCAATACCGATCATAGCACAGGGGACTTTGACACCGGGGAAAACGTTTTCTACCACAGCGCCACCCTCGTCGACGACGAGCGCGGGCGTGATCCCCTCTTTTTCAAAATAATCCACAATATTGGGCGCGCCCTTACCGTTGACCTCTTCTCCGCCTGAGAAGGCAAAGTAGATATCGTTTTCGGGCACGAAGCCCTCGCCGATCAGGTGGTCGGCAGCAAAAAGAACGCCGTTTAAGGTCACCTTGGTATCCAGCGTGCCTCGCCCCCAAAGGACACCGTTTTCAAGGATCGCCTCAAAGGGAGGCTTCTCCCAAGCCTCCTCGTTTACGGGTACGACGTCGTAATGCGCCATCAAGACCGAGGGGCTCTGGGCACTCTTTCCCTTCCAATGAAAAAGAAGGGCGCGGTTTTCAAGGCGCAAAAGCGTGCAAGCCGAAAAAACGTTCGGGTAAAGAGAGGGAAGCGAAGCGATGAGACCCTCAAATGCCCCGTCGTCCTCAAGTGATGCATCCTGATACGAAACGGTAGGAAAGCGCACGAGCGTGCGCAGCGCCTCTGTGGCGCGCGTGCGGTCAAAATCGACGTCGCTTTCGTCTGCCGCCGCCGTTTTTTTCGGACGGAAAGCAAGCGTGCGAGCGAGGATCACCGCCAAAAGCAGAACGAGCGCGGCGGCAAGACCCAGCAAAACGTAAATAAATATTGGCATTTTTAGATAATTCCTTTTTTATAGAGAATTCTTGCAACGGCGATGGTAAAGAGCACGCCAACGGGAACCATAATACCGACGGTGCTCTCATTCAGCGCAGGAACAAAGATGAAAAGCGCGAGCATCAAAATGATGGGGGCGATGGAGAGCTTGGCGTTTTTCGAGATAAATACGATGGCAAGACCGCCAAAGAGCGCGGGCAGGATCATATCAAAGGCGGGGGCAAGCACAGGTGCTTGCAAAACAGGCGTCAGCGGCACGATAAGAAGCACGCCAAGGCAGATGATCAGCGTCGTCACAATGCCCGAAACGGCGATGGCGATGGTGGAGATGATCTCACCCTCCTCGCTGGAGGGCTTCACGCCCGCTCTTTCCATCGCATCAAGCGCGCAGGGGAGCTTGAGGTTGGAAATATTACCCGTTACAAAGGAGAGGTATGCACCGCCCGCGCCGAGCATCGGCACGTAGGTAAACATCTCGACGATACCGACAGCCCAGTACATAGGAAGGATCGCCACAAGACCCGAAAGGAGTGCCTCCCACTGTGGCACCGCTTTGAAAAGGATCATCACGATGACGGGGAAGGCGAGGATCAAAACGCAAAGCGCAAGTCCGAAAATTCTTCCGTATTTATGCACGCTCTCAAGATAAGGAGTGGTCTCGGGGGCGGTGCTTACGTTTTTTTCTTCATTCATTTTCGTTTTCCTCCTTCCTTAAAGCATCCAAGCGTAAAACGGAATGGCAGACGCCATACCGCCGACAAGGCTGATCGGGAGTGCGTAATCGGTCAAAAAGTGCAGGCCCTTTTTCCTTGAAAGCAGACCGCACACGACCATAATCAGCGCCGACACCGCCATAACGCAAACGGGAATAATGCCCGAAAGATCGCCCTTAAAGACGGTGGAAACGTCGCAAAATACGTAGCCGAGGAAGGCGGAGATCATACCGAGGAACATCGCGTTATTGAAGATCTCACCCCAGCGGGTGTCCTTCTTCTCCATTTTCTTTATGCCCTTTTGAATGCGCTTCGTAAAGATCGGAACGAGGATAAGACCGATGATAATACCAAGCGTCATAACCCAAAGCACCGTGACAAAGCCGGAGGCGGTGATGGGATTAAGATGCTCGGCGGGGAGCTGGTCGATGGTGGTCTCAGCGGCAATCGTTTCATAGCTGAGCGAGCCGATGACCGAAAGGCGAAGCCAAGGAAGCGCTACACCGAGCTTTTGCGAAAGCACGAGAACGCCAACGAGGATAGATACCGCGGGAGCGACCGTAAAGATCGCGGCGGAGGTGATGGTCTTGCGGATCTTCTTTTTATCCATCCCCAGCTCATTGGCGCGGGCTATGGCACGGAAAAGGAAGAAGAAGGACTGTCCGAGCACGGCGAGAATGATCACGCCCACGATCACGAACAGTATCGGATGGTTCATGCTGAATTCCATAGAAATGCTCCTTTACATTGTATACGAATATTATTATAACGCATACGCGCGCAAAAAGCAAGCGAAAGAGCGTTTTTTCTTGACGAAAGGAAAAAAAGATGCTATACTGTTAAAAAGAGAAATCGCACGGGGATTTTTATAAATATGGAAAAATGCAAAGAAATGTTAGAAAAAATAGCAGACTTCTATGAGAAGGAAGGGCGCGCGCTCCCTTGGCGCGAAAGCCGCGATCCCTATCCCGTTTGGCTTTCGGAGATCATGCTCCAGCAAACGCGCGTGGAGGCGGTCATTCCCTATTTCCATAGATTCCTTTCTCTTTTCCCCACCGTTTCCCATCTGGCAAGCGCCCCCGAGGACGACGTTTTAAAGGCGTGGGAGGGGTTAGGCTATTACAGTCGCGCGCGCAATCTTCAAAAGGCGGCGAAAGTGATCACAGAAAAGCACGGTGGCGCCTTCCCCCAAACGCACGAGGGGCTTCTTTCCCTTCCCGGTGTGGGTAGCTACACTGCGGCAGCCATCGGCTCGGTATGCTTCGGGCTTCCGACGGCGGCGGTAGACGGCAACGTTCTTCGCGTTTACGCGCGCGTGTTTGCCGATGGACGCGAGGTGACCGCCGAGGCGGTCAAAAAGGATATCAGAGATCGCCTTAACACTCATTTTCCGTCGGGCGACCGCGCGGGAAGCGTAACGCAGGGCTTTATGGAGGTCGGCCAGCGCTTTTGCTCGCCAAACGGCACGCCAAGGTGCGAGGGCTGTCCTCTCGCCGATATCTGCTCGGCACACGCCGAGGGCAAGGAAACGCTCTACCCAAAGCGCGCACAAAAAAAGGCAAGAAAAAAGGTAGAAAAAACCGTGCTTCTTTTGCATACGGCAACCGAAAACGGCGGTGTCTTTCTCATTCGCAAGCGCGACGAGGGCGGGCTTCTCGGCGGTCTTTGGGAGTTCCCCTCGGTAGACAAGCTCCTCTCCCCCGAGGACGCTATGGAGCACGCAAAAGATATGGGACTGTCGCCCTTGGCGGCGCTCCCCTCGGTGTCGGGCATTCATATCTTTACCCACCTTGAGTGGCATATGCGAGGAGTACTGATCGAATGCGCCCCCGCATTTCCCAACGGTTTAGTGGCGGCAAGTGCCAAGGAGCTTCGCGAAAAATATGCGATCGCCTCGGCATTCAGCGTGTTTAAGGATTTTATCTTTAAGGAGCTTTTATAGAGAAAAAGGACTGCTTTTGCAGTCCTTTTTGTATGCTTTGATTTACATTACGGGAGTTTAAGATCGTTTTCCTTGATCCAGCCGATCTTGCGGAGAACAAGGCAAAAGACGGTGGAAAGCACAGCGGGGAGAATAAAGCAAACAAGGAGAAGACCAAGCCAATCGACAAAGGTGACTGTTCCCGTAAAGCCCGTGTTCTCACCGAACCAGCCAAGGATAATACCGATAGGACCGAGCAGTCCGCAGGTGCCCATACCCGAGTTGATGGCGGAACCGTACATTTCAAGCTTAAATACGCAGGTGGCAAGAGGACCCGTGATTGCCGAAGCAAGCGTTGCGGGAATCCAAATGCGCGGATTTTTAATAATATTGGGCATTTGGAGCATACTGGTACCGATGCCCTGCGAAACGAGACCGCCCACGCGGTTTTCACGGTAGGACATCACGGCAAATCCAACCATCTGCGCACAGCAGCCGGCTACAGCCGCACCGCCTGCAAGCGCAAGACCCGTGGCGTTCTGCGGAGCGACAAGAGCGCCGTTGACCATAATGTAAGCACCCGAAAGACCGATAGAGGCACAAATTGCGGCGGAGCTGATGGGAAGCGTGAGCGCCACACCGATGACCACCGAAACGATAATACCCATCAAGAAGGGCTGAAGCTCGGTTGCCCAGCCGATAAAGCTTCCGATATAGCTGACGGCAACACCAATATATTTTGCGAAAAGCATGGAAAGGCCGCCGCCGACGAATACCGTTACAAAGGGAGTGACGAGGATATCCACCTTGGTTTCCTTGGAAACCATCTTGCCGATCTCCGTAGCGATAACGGTGATGATCAGTACCGCAAGAGGTCCGCCCGCGCCGCCCATCGAGTTAGAGATCAAGCCGACGAGAACCGTGGAATACAGAACCAAGGGCGGTGCCTTGAGTGCATGAGCGATAGCCACAGCCATTGCCGCACCTGCCGCTTGCGCGCCGTAGCCACCAATGGTTTTAAAAAACGAAAGAAACGGAATAAGACCGATAGCATTGAAGATCGTCGCAATTAAAAGAGAGGCGAAAAGACCTTGTGCCATGGCGCCGAGAGCGTCGATACCGTAGCGCTTTGCGCTGATCTCAATGTTTTTTCTTTTTAAAAACTCCTTCATTTTACCTTTCCTCTTTATTTATTTTTTGAATTTGTGTTACATTTTAGCACATTTGTCGCACTTTGTCAATCGCTCGGGTAAAAAAACAGAAAAGTATCAAAATTTCAATGCAAATTGCATTATATTGATGATATTTCATCTTGCTTTTTGTGTAAAACAAACAAAAATTTTTGCAAAACCCCTTTACAAACGAAAGGAAATCTGTTATAGTAGATTTGTAGAACTATGTTTGGGGCACCGCTTGCGCAAAAAGCACCCCGGAAGGAGAACGCAAAATGAAATGGCATTTCACCGACATTCGCACAAAAAGCCTCACCGATTACAACGCCGCGTTTCATGCGCTCACCCCCGAAAAGCGTGCGCGGGTAGATAAGATCCGACAGAAAAAGGATAAAATGCGCACCGTTTTTGCCGACGCTCTTGCAAGAGAGCTTCTTTCCGAGGCACTCAAAAAAGAGCCGAGCGAGCTTGCGTTCGTCCTTGGAGAGTACGGAAAGCCTCTGCTTAAAGGCGGTGAATATTTCTTTAACGTAAGCCACTCCGAGGATATCGTGGTAGCGGCGGTAAGTGAGACCTCCGTCGGCATTGACGTGGAGCGCATCCGCGACATATCGCCTTATATTGCGAAAAAGTATTTTTGCCACAACGAGCAGGTCTATCTTTTCGGGCACGAGCCGCGCGATACCGACTTTGAGCACGTGCTTTCCCCCGAGGCAAGAATGCGCTTTTTTGAGCTTTGGACGGCGAAGGAGGCATACCTAAAATGCCGCGGCACGGGAATGACGCACGTCAAAGCCGTGGATACGACCGCCCTTTCCTTTGAGCGCCACCTTCTTCCCGACGACTACCTTGTTTCCATTTATAAGGAATAAATTAAAAAGCGGCGCGCAGCGCCGTTTTTTTTACTTGACGGAAGCAAAAAAGTGTGTTATACTGTTTAAGTGGATCTATTCCAACAAAAATAATGAGCAAGAAAGGAGAACGGCAACATGGACAACGCTGGCGATAGGGGCGGGGACAGTAGCAGTACCGTACCCTTATGCACGGGCAACCGCGGTTGCCGTGCTCTTTAAGATAGCCGCGGGGCTTCCTTCGGCATTTTACGGTTTACTGTTCCCCACTCCGCCACGCTCCCACACCGCACGCGGTGCGAGGCTTTTGCCAAAATTTCGCTTCGGCGAATAATAGGGAGGTAGAAGATGGAAGAAAACAAAACCTTTATCTCCGACGAGGAGAACGAAAACGCATTTTTATCAACCGTCCGAGAGCTGCTCTCGGAAAAGAAGTTCTCTCTTTTGAGAGAAACGCTTGACGCTTACCCTGCCGTAGATATCGCCGCGCTTTTCGGCGAGCTTGACGAAAGAAGCGAGCCCCTTCTCTTTCGCATTTTGCCGAAGGAAAAGGCGGCCGACGTATTCGTCGAAATGGATAGCGAGGTGCAAGAGCGCCTTATCTCCTGCTTCTCTGACCGAGAGCTTAAAGAGGTGCTTGACGAATTGTACCTTGACGATACCGTTGACATCGTTGAAGAGATGCCCGCGTCGGTAGCGGCGCGCATTTTGCGCAACTCCTCCGCCGACTCGCGCAAGGAGATCAATTCGCTTCTCCGCTACCCGAAAAACAGCGCGGGAAGCTTAATGACGACGGAGTTCGTCCGTTTAAGAAAATCCATGACCGTCAAGGAGGCGTTCGACACCATCCGTGCCGACGCCATTGACAAGGAGACCATTTACACCTGCTACGTCACCGACGAAAAGAGGCATCTTCTCGGCGTTATCGACGCGAAAACGCTTCTTCTTTCCTCGCCCGATGCCGTCATCGGCGACATTATGGAGGAAAACGTCGTTTTTGCCTACACTCTGACCGACAAAGAGGAGGTAGCGCAAATGTTCGACAAGTACAACTTCCTCGCCCTTCCCGTCACCGACACGGAAAACCGCCTCATCGGTATTATCACGGTCGACGACGCAATGGACGTCCTTCAAGAGGAGGCAGAGGAGGACTTTACCAAGATGGCGGCTATTACGCCCAGCGAAACGCCCTATCTTAAAACCTCGGCGCTCTCGATCTTTTTAAGCCGCATTCCCTGGCTTTTGATCCTTATGATCTCCGCCACCTTTACGGGAATGATCATTTCGGGCTTCGAGGCGGCGCTCAGCTCCTGCGTGGCGCTCACCGCGTTTATCCCCGTTATTATGGGTACGGGTGGTAACTCGGGAAGCCAGTCCTCCGTTACCGTTATCCGCGGTCTTTCTGTGGGCGAGATCGGCTTCCGCGACACCTGGCGTGTGCTTTTTAAGGAAACGCGCGTTTCTATCCTTTGCGCGCTTGCCCTCGGTGCCGTTTCCTTTGGAAAGATCCTGCTTATCGATAGGCTTCTTCTTGCGAATGACGACGTGACCGTCTCGGTCGCCCTCGTCGTTTCCTTAACGCTTGCCTTCACCGTTATTTGCGCGAAGCTCATCGGTGCGGCGCTTCCCATTTTAGCAAAGAAGATTCACCTTGACCCTGCGGTTATGGCAAGCCCGTTTATCACCACCATTGTCGACGCCGTTTCGCTTCTGGTCTACTTCGGCGTGGCAACCTCTCTTCTTTCCCTTTAAATTGGGGCTTGACAATTTTAAAAATATAAGTATAATATTATAAGACTGTGATGCGGAGGAGTAACACTCCCGTTGCCTTTCAGAGAGTGGGCGGAAGGTGCAAGCCCATAGGAACGGTGTGCGAAGGTCGCCGCGGAGTCAAAGCACAATGAGGCAGCGCTGTGCGCTGTGAATCAGGTGGTACCGCGTTTTTAACGCCCTGAGAATATTCTTAGGGCGTTTTTATATTTCGTTTTTAAAAATTCAGATAGATAGAGAAAAGGAAAGGTAGTTAAAATGAAAAAGGAATTACCAAAGACCTACAACCCGAAGGAGTTTGAGGACCGTCTTTACAGCACCTGGTGCGAAAAGGGCTATTTTATGTCCGACAGAGACGAAAAAAAGCCTGCCTTCTCGGTCGTCATCCCCCCTCCGAACGTTACAGGTCAGCTTCATATGGGTCACGCGCTGGACGAGACCCTGCAGGATATCCTCGTGCGCACCAAGCGTATGCAGGGCTTTAGAAGTCGGATCGTAGCCATGTCGTTCTGTGAGCCAAGGAGTTGAATTACTAAGTTGTCTTCCTAAGACCGCTTGGCCTCCGACTTCTCCGAACGTTACAGGTCAGCTTCATATGGGTCACGCGCTGGACGAGACCCTGCAGGATATCCTCGTGCGCACCAAGCGTATGCAGGGCTTTAG
>JAZOSE010000050.1:0-3664 GCA_045656965.1 Eubacteriales bacterium | reverse complement strand
TTGTTGATAAGCTTGGTTACAAGCTTGGAACGATACAGGGGATCCGGCAATACATCTCTTTTGGAAATTTGACCTCTTCTTGGCACTGTACTTCCCTCCTTCATTAATTTTTCATGATATCACAGGTACTCGAAGAATTGTCTTCGTTAGTGCTCGCCAGTTGGGAATTGATAAATAAACATTTATGAATTCAGCTTTAAGCGAAACACTTGTCCGATTACGGACGAAAATTATTTTGCCTTAGGACGCTTTGCGCCGTACTTGGAACGGCTCTGCAAACGGTTTGCTACGCCCTGCGCGTCGAGCGTACCACGAATGATGTGGTAACGGCAACCGGGAAGGTCACGCACACGACCGCCACGAATAAGAACAACCGAGTGCTCCTGAAGGTTGTGACCGATACCGGGAATGTAGGTGGTACATTCCATGCCGTTGGTAAGACGAACTCTTGCGATCTTACGAAGTGCGGAGTTAGGCTTCTTAGGGCTGGTGGTGGTAACCTTCGTGCAAACGCCTCTCTTCTGAGGTGCGCTCTGATCCGTAGCTCTGTTAGTAAGTGCGTTAAAGCCCTTCTGAAGAACGGGTGCCTTAGACTTGTAGGTAGCCTTGGTACGACCCTGCTTAACGAGCTGGTTAAAGGTTGGCATTTCTTTCCTCCTTTACTGAATTTCAAATGTTTATTTACACTGTATCCGGTTGACGATACAAGTATAAGCAATCTCAAATAGGCATAGTTATGGCTTGCACAGTTTTCGACCTTTACATTATAGCATTCTTCTTTTTGCTTGTCAAGTGTTCAGGAAAATATTTTTTGAGGTTTTTTCGTTTTTTATTCCGCCATGGCTCTTTTTGGAAGAAAAAGAAGGACACCGACGCTCAAAAAAGCGTCGGTGTCCGAAGAATTTTTGCTAAAAGAGCTTATTCAGCTACGTCAGCATCCTCGTTTTCGGCGGGGAGTGCCTCCTCGGTCTCGCCGATCTCTACGCCGCGATAGGCGTTAAGACCCGTACCTGCGGGAATCAGCTTACCGATGATAACGTTCTCCTTAAGACCGACGAGGTGGTCGACCTTACCTGCGATAGCCGCCTCAACGAGAGACTTGGTGGTCTCCTGGAAGGATGCGGCAGAAAGGAAGGACTCGGTCATAAGGGCTGCCTTGGTGATACCGAGCAGCAGGGGCTTGCCGACGGCAAGGCGCAGGGTTTCTTCACCCGCGTCGATACGAGCCTGAATAGCCTCATTCTCAGCGCGAAGCTCGAGAATGTTGATCTCGGTGCCCTCAAGAAGCTCCGTGTCGCCCGCGTCCTCAACGGTAACGCGGCGAGTCATTTGTCTCGTAATAACCTCAACGTGCTTGTCGTTTACTTCAACCTTCTCACCGCGGTATACGCGCTGTACCTCGCGGACGATATAGTCGTAAACGGCGTCAACACCGTTAAGGCGAAGAATATCCTGGGGATAGAGGAAGCCCTTGGTCATAGGATCGCCCACGCGGATGTGATCGCCGTCCTTGACGGTGATCTCCATGCCGTAGGGGATATCGTACGTGGGCTCCTGTCCCTTAGGAACGTCAGGAGAGATGATAGAGATCTTGCTGAGTTTCTTGTCGGTGGTGATCTGAACAACGCCCTCGTGCTCGGACATAATAGCGCCCTTCTTGGGACGGCGTGCCTCAAAGAGCTCTTCAACTCTGGGAAGACCCTGCGTAATATCGGAGCCTGCGACACCGCCCGTGTGGAAGGTACGCATCGTAAGCTGTGTACCGGGCTCGCCGATGGACTGTGCAGCGATAACGCCGACGGCTTCACCGATGTTAACACGGTGACCGGAGGCGAGGTCTGCACCGTAGCAGTGCGCGCAAACACCGCGCTTAGAAAGGCAACGGAGAACCGAACGAACCTTCAAGTCGTGAATGCCGGCTGCCTCGATAGCATTAGCCTGATCCTCGGAGATCATCGAGTCTGCCTCAACGATGACCTCACCGGTTTGAGGATTGACCACGGGGTCAATGGTATATCTGCCGATGATACGGTCGACAAATTCCTCAAGAACGTTGTCACCGCTGACGATCTTAGACATTACGATACCGTCGCGAGAGCCGCAGTTCTCCTCACGGATAACGACCTCTTGCGCAACGTCGACAAGGCGGCGGGTCAGGTAACCCGAGTCTGCCGTACGGAGTGCGGTATCGGAAAGCGACTTACGGGAACCCTTAGCACCCATAAAGTACTCCAGCATCGTAAGACCCTCACGGAAGTTCGACTTGATCGGGATCTCGATGGTCTTACCGTCGGTCGAGAACATAAGTCCGCGCATACCTGCGAGCTGACGGGTCTGCTTCATAGAACCGCGGGCACCGGAGGATGCGATCATATTGATGGCGTTGTAGGGATCGAAGCCCTCAACGAGCTTCTTACTGAGGTCCTCGGTTGCGACCTCCCAAATACGAATGGTCTTTGCGTAGCGCTCCTCGTCGGAAAGCTCACCCTCCATATACAGCTCGAGCATAGCGTCAACCTGTGCCTGAGCGTCGGCAAGGATCTGCTTCTTCTCGGGAGGAATACGCATATCGTAGATGGCGATGGAGATCGCGGAGCGGGTAGAATACTTATAGCCCATAGCCTTGATCTCATCAAGAACGAATGCCGCCGTAGCGAAATCGTGATGCTTGATGGTAAGGTCAACGATATTCTTGAGCTTGCCCGAATCGGTTACGAAGTTGATCTCAAGATCGCAAACGTTTTCGGTGGGCTCACCGTTCTCGTCAAGACGCTTTACGTATCCGAGGTCCTGAGGAACCTTGGAGTTAAAGATCAGTCTACCGAGAGTGGCGTTGATAACGCGGGTATATTCCTTGCCGCCGACGGCGAGAGTTCTTCTGACCTTAATGGGAGCGTGAAGACCAAGCTGCTTATTCTCGTAAGCCATAACCGCCTCGTCGAAGTCGCGGAACACTCTGCCCTCGCCTGCCTCATATCCGGGCTTTTCCAGCGTCAGATAGTAGGAGCCAAGCACCATATCCTGAGAAGGAACGGTAACGGCGCGGCCGTTCAGAGGCTTCAAAAGGTTGTTGGCGGAGAGCATAAGGAAGCGTGCCTCTGCCTGAGCCTCGGCGGAAAGCGGAACGTGTACAGGCATCTGGTCGCCGTCAAAGTCGGCGTTGAATGCGGTACATACGAGAGGATGAAGCTTAATGGCTCTGCCCTCTACGAGCACAGGCTCGAACGCCTGAATGGAAAGACGGTGAAGCGTAGGCGCACGGTTAAGAAGCACGGGGTGCTCCTTGATTACGTTCTCGAGTGCATCCCAAACCTCGGGGAATACTCTGTCGATCTTCTTCTGAGCATCCTTTACGTTGGTAGCCTTACCCATTTCGGTAAGTCTCTTTACAACGAAGGGCTTGAAGAGCTCGAGAGCCATTTCACGGGGAAGACCGCACTGATAAATCTTAAGGTTAGGACCTACGACGATAACCGAACGTCCGGAATAGTCAACACGCTTACCGAGAAGGTTCTGACGGAAGCGTCCCTGCTTACCTCTGAGCATCTCGGAGAGAGACTTGAGTGCACGGTTGCTCGGCCCTGTAACGGGCTTACCGCGGCGACCGTTGTCAATAAGGGCATCGACAGCCTCCTGAAGCATTCTCTTCTCGTTACGGATAACG
>JAZOSE010000049.1:0-9330 GCA_045656965.1 Eubacteriales bacterium | reverse complement strand
TGTTAATGCAACAGTCAAACCCTGGTATTTGGTGGATGATGTTATGATAAAACAAAACACAAGGGCGAAGATTTTGGCAGGTTTAATACTGGTTATCGTCGTATTGCTACTTGCCGTCTTCCTCTTTTCAGGTGAAAATTTCGACCTGCTTTTAAGCATGTTCGATAAAAATTGCACCAACGAGGAGCTTCTTGAAAAGCTGGGCGATTTCGGCATTAAGGGATACGTTACGGTATCCATCCTATCAATGCTTCAAGTTGTCTTTACCTTTTTACCCGCAGAGCCCGCGCAGGTGCTTGCAGGTCTTGCCTTCGGCTTCCCCTTTGGCATCGCTTGCTGCATGGTGGGCGTTTTCCTCGGGAACACCGCTATTTACGTTCTTTTTAAAATCTTCGGCAACTCTATTCGCGACTTCTTCGTTAAAAATCTTAACGTTGACCTTGAAAACGGCACGAGTGCCGCAAGGGTCACGCTGATCATTTTTATTCTCTACTTCCTGCCTGCGATTCCCTACGGTATGATCTGCTTTATGGCGGCAAGCCTCGGAATGAAATACCGCCAATACATAACTGTCACGCTGATCGGCTCTTTTCCTTCCGTCTGTATCGGTGTCGTATTCGGATATCTTGCCGGCGAAACAAGCTGGATCTTTTCGGTGATCGTCGTTGCCGTCATCGTCGTTCTTCTTTTGCTTTTAATGTTTAGGAGAGAGGCTATGTTCAAAAAAATCAATGCTTTTCTATCTGCGCCGCCGTATTCCTCAAAAACAACGGTGCGCTCGTACAGCAAATTCTCCCTTTCCGTTGCCTACGTTATTTCACGCATCGTATTCTTTTTCCGCGGCGTTCGCGTTCGCTACGTAAACAAGCTCGGAAAGGACGTGGACTCCCCCTCTATCGTTCTTTGCAATCACGGCTCTTTTGTGGACTTCGCCTACGCGGGAACGCTCATTCGCAAAAAAACGCCCAACTTCATCGTTGCGCGTCTTTACTTCTACAAAAAATGGGTCGGCAATCTGCTTCGCCGCTTCGGCTGCTTCCCCAAGAGTATGTTTGCCGCCGACCTTGAAAGCGCCAAGAACTGCTTGAAGGTTTTGCGCGGCGGCGGTGTTTTGGCAATGATGCCTGAGGCACGTCTTTCTACCGTAGGAAAATTTGAGGACATTCAAGAGGGCACCTACTCCTTCTTAAAAAAGGCGGGCGTACCGATCTACACCATCAAAATTCACGGCGACTACCTTGCCTCTCCCAAATGGGGCAACGGCATACGCCGCGGCTCCTTCGTTGAGGCGGAGCTTGATATTCTCTTAACCGCCGAAGAATTAAAATCTCTTTCGCTTGAAGAAATCAAGTCTTCCGTTGAAGAGCGTCTCTACTATAACGAATTTGAGTGGCTCAAAACAAAGCCGAAGATCCGTTACCGCTCAAGGCGCTTAGCTGAGGGCCTTGAAAACATTCTCACCAGATGCCCCGATTGCGGTGCCAGATACTCTATCCGCACGAAGAAGCGCTCCGTTTTTTGTGAAAAGTGCGGTCCCATTGCTAAGATCAACAACCGTTATTCCTTCGGCACAGATGCCCCCTTTGAGAATTTTGCCCTATGGTACGACTGGCAAAAGGAAGCACTCTTCCATGAAATATCAGAAAACCCCGATTTTGCTTTAAGCTCTCACGTGGAGTTCCGCCTTCCTTCAAAGGATGGAAAAACCATGACGCGACACGCGGGCGAGGGTGTCTGCACCTTGAACCGCGAGGGATTAAAATACGAGGGCACACGCGACGGCGAGGAAGTCACCCTCTTCTTCCCCATCGGTGAGATCTACCGCCTGCTCTTTGGTGCGGGCGAGAACTTTGAGATCTACCTCGGAAGCGAAATTCATTATTTCGTTCCCGACGAAAAACGTTCCGCGGTGGATTGGTACATCGCGTCGGCTATTCTCGTAGATAACGCAAGGGTCGCTGTACCCACGCTCTAAAAAAACAAAAGGATGCTTTCTTCTGAAAGCGCAGGACTTCTATGAATTCTTCCGAAAAAACGCAAAAGGAAAAGTCTTTTTCAAATATCAGCGCGCGCTCCTTTATAACCGTTGTATTGATTCTTGCTTTCGCTCTTGTTTTGTGCGGCGCAATGTCCTATCTTATTCCCCAAGGCACCTTTGAAAGAAACGAGGGCGGGGAGATCATTGTCGGCACGTATCAAAAGGGAGAGATCGAAGGCATCGCTCTTTGGCGTGTTATCACAGCACCCGTTCGTGTTTTTGCCTCCGAGGACGCACTGACGGTTATTATGATCAGTGTGTTTCTCCTTGTAATGAGCGGCATTTTCAACATTCTTGAAAAAACGGGAGGCGTTCGTATCTTTATCGCCCGCATTATGCGACGACTGAAGGATAAGGGCGGCCCTGTCGTGTGCATTACGGTGCTGATCTTTATGCTCTTTGGCAGCTTCTTCGGTATGTTTGAGGAGCTTGTCACCCTCCTTCCCATCATCATTATGTTTATGCTCTCGATGAATATGGACTCTATGATGGGTCTCGGCGCGTGTCTTTTGGCGGCTTGCTTCGGATTTTCCGCGGCAATCACCAACCCCCTTTCCGTGGGTCTTGCCGCGCAGGTTGCGGGTGTGCCGATTGCCTCGGGCGTTTGGCTTCGCATCGTGTTCTTCGGTATCATTTATCTTACCGTTTGCGTCTTTTTAATGATGTATCTTAAAAAAATCGAGCGCAACCCGAAGCTTTCTCCCAGCTACGAGATCGACTGCGCAAAAAGAGAAACGCTTACCGTAGCCGAGGAAGGCGAGAACGATAACAAGACCTTCAAGACCTACACCTGCTTCTTCGCCATTCAAGCGCTCGTGCTCATTATAATTGCCTCGGTGCGCTCCATTTCGGGCCTTGCCATTCCGATCTTGGCGGCAAGCTTCCTTATTTTCGGCTTGATTGCCGGCTTCATCGTCGTAGAAAGCAAAAAGACAAGCGTCCTTCGCTATTTCGGTCAAGGTGCCGTTTCTATGATCCCCGCGGTTTTGATGATCGCGCTTGCCTCCTCCGTTAAGCTGGTTATGACAGAAAGCGGTATCATCGATACCATAATGAACTACGTTATCAGCCTTCTTGACGGAAAGAGCAAATTCCTTGCTATCGTCTTAATTTATTTCCTCATTCTGTTTTTACAGTTCTTTATCGGCTCTGCCTCTGCAAAAATCGTCCTCGTTATGCCTATCGTTATGCCTATCGCTATGGCACTTGGACTTTCCCCTTCCCTCGTTATCCTTGCTTACTGTATGGCTGACGGCTTCACCGACGTTATTCTTCCTACCAACCCTGTTCTTTTGATTGGACTGTCGTGGGCAAACGTATCCTACGGAAAATGGGTCAAGTGGACTTGGAAGCTGCAATGCTTCGTCTTTGCTCTTACCATCGCCTTTCTTTTCTTTGGCGTTGCTATCGGCTACTAACAGAAAAGCCCGCAAGAATCTGCGGGCTTTTCTATTGCAAAATTTGTTTTTTAGGTGTATAATATAAAAAATCAGGAAAGGACTGCTCGGAAAATGAGAGAGATCGTTGTTGGAAAAAATGATGCGGGACAAAGGCTGGATAAATTTTTATCCAAGGCGCTTCCGAGCCTTCCTCCGTCCAAGCTGTATAAATCCATTCGTCTAAAAAAGATCAAGGTCAACCGTCACCGTGCCGAGATCTCTCAAATTTTAAACGTGGGTGACACGCTTCAGCTTTTTCTCTCCGAGGACTTTTTTAAGGATGGGCGAAACGACGGCAAGGCAAACGCCCTCGCTTCGATTAAAACCAATTTAGACGTCGTATATGAGGACGAAAACATTCTCTTGATCAACAAGCGTCCCGGAGTATCCGTCCACGAGGACGAAAACGGAGAAGGAAGCACTCTTATTCTTCACATTCAAGCGTATCTTTTTAACAAAGGTGAATACGACCCGGAAAATGAAAATTCCTTCGCCCCTGCCCTATGCAACCGTATCGATAGAAATACGGGCGGCATCGTGATCGCCGCAAAAAATGCCGAGGCTCTGCGTATTATGAACGAGAAGATCAAAAAGCGAGCAATCGATAAGTTTTACCTTTGCGCCGTGCACGGCACGCCCAAAATAAAGGAAGCCACGCTCTCGGCATTTCTTTTAAAGGACAGTCGGGAGAACACCGTTCGTATCTACGAGAAAAACGCGCCGAAGGATGCGAAAAAAATCTTAACGCGCTACAAGACGCTATGCACGGAAAACGGCTTCTCCCTGCTTGAGGTAGAGCTTTTAACGGGACGCACGCACCAGATCCGCGCGCATTTAGCACACATCGGTCACCCCTTGCGCGGAGACGGAAAATACGGAATCAACCGCACCGACCGTGCAGAAGGCTACAAATATCAAGCACTTTGGTCTTACCGCTTACGCTTCCACGATGCCGAGGAAAAAAATCTTTTGTCTTATCTTGATGGCAAGGAGTTTTCGGTACCGTACGATAAAATCTATTTTTTAAAGGACTTTCCCTCCCTTTTATGAAAAGAAAATCTTGCATTAACTGCCTTCTTCTCCTGCTTTTGGGCGCTATGACGGCGCTACCTCTTCTATTTGACGGTCTTGCGCTGCTGTCCTTCGTTCTGTGGGCACCGTTTGCTTATTACGCAAAGCGAAGCATAGAGCGCCCGCTAAGAGAAATTTATTTTAGCGCTCTTCTGTTTTTCTGGGGATATTTTATGGCAGCCTTCTCCTTTTTCGTCTATATGTATCCCTTGGATTTTGCGGGGCTTGATACCTTCTCCTCCGTTACGGTGATCTTGGCGGCAGTGCTCCTTCTTCCGCTTTTGCAGTCCGCGCTTTTTTCGCCTTCCGTTCTTCTTTTGGCTCTGGCAGGAAAGCGGAAGCTTTTTCGCTTTCCTTGCGCCTTTTCTCTTTTTTTCGCTTCTCTTTGCCTTGTATTCTTCTATTTGCAAAACTTCACATGGTTGGGTGTTCCGTGGGCATCTCCCGCGCTCGCCCTTACCTCTTCGCCCATCCTTATCCAAAGCGCCTCGCTGCTTGGAAGCTTCTTTTTAACCTTCTTGATTCTTTTTGTCGGAGCGCTTTTAGCAGAGGCGTTCGACGCGTTTCGCGCTTGCAAGGACAAAGCGGCGCTTCTCGCCGCGGCTCTTGCCGTCATTCTTTTCCTCTCTAACCTCTTTACGGGGCTTGCCTTAACCCATAAAACAAGCCATGGGGAAACCCTAAAGGTTGCAGTCTTGCAGGGCAATTCTCCCATCAAGAACAGGATGAGCGACTGGCGTGCGAAGGATACGTACAAAGCACTCGCGCTTGACGCAAGCAAGGAGGGCGCTGACCTGATGCTGTGGCCGGAATCCGTATTTCATCACGCCTTAGAAACGGATAGTGCGCTCCAAGAATATTTCAGTAGCGTTGCCAAAGAAACGAACGCCATACAGGTCGTGGGCGTCTTTTCGTTTAAAAAAGAAAACGACGAGGGGAAGCTCTATAATTCTCTGTTTCTCTTTTATCCCGACGGTGAACAAAGCGAGGTTATTTACCACAAGCGCCGCCCTGTGCCCTTTGGCGAATATTTGCCGATGCCAAAGCTCTTTTCGGCGCTCATTCCCGCGCTTGCCGATATTAATATGCTAAGCCGCGACGTTGACGCGGGAAAAGACACCAATCTCTTTGATACCGAGCACGGTAGGCTTGGCGCACTTATCTGCTTTGATTCCATTTATCCCACGCTTGCAAGAGAATCCGCGAACGACGGAGCTGAGCTTCTTCTTGTTGCGACCAATGACACTTGGTTTGACGGAAGCTTTGCCAAGAATATGCATCTGTCCCACGCCGTTTTGCGTGCTGTGGAAAACGGCCGTGCCGTTGCCCGTGCGGGCAACACGGGTTACAGCGCCATTATCGACGAGCACGGTGTCATTCTTGCCGACGTACCGCTTGATGAATGCAGCTATGCTGTTCAAACGGTAACACTTAGGCAAGAAAAAACGCTTTACACAAAAACAGGCGATCTGTTCGTTTACGCCGTAATTTCATTTTTGATCCTCTATCCTACCGTATCAACGGTGCTTAATGCTCTTAAAAAACGAAAGGAGAATTTGCTTTGAACCAATTTATTCTTGAATGCCGCAACGTAACCAAGGGCTACACAGCCCCCGTGCTTGAAAGCTTCAATCTCTTTTTAAAGCGCGGAAGAGTCGTTGGCTTGCTTGGTCCTAACGGAAGCGGAAAAACCACATTGATCAAGCTGATCACGGGAATGCTATCCCTCGGTGCAGGTGAAATTTTGGTGGACGGAGAGCCGGTCGGCGAGAAAAGCAAGGCTATCGTTTCCTATCTGCCCGACAGAAACTGCTTGCCCTTAAAAAGCACAGTCGGTGAGATCGCCTCTATTTACCAAACGATGTTTGCGGATTTCGATCCCGCGCGTGCGTTTAAGCTTTTGAGTGATCTAAATATTGATATGAACGCAAAATTTTCTACCCTTTCCAAGGGAAACCGCGAAAAGGTCCAGCTGATCATGACAATGAGCCGCCGCGCAAAGCTTTACATTCTCGACGAGCCTATCGCGGGTGTTGACCCTGCCACGCGCGACTATATTCTTGATACCATACTCAAAAATTACGATCCTGAGTCTACCATACTGATCTCCACGCATCTGATTGCTGACGTTGAAGGTATCTTAGACGATTTCATCTTCATAAAGAACGGTACAATTGTCAGATACGAAAACACCAAGGAGTTCAAAGCTCGCGAGGGCATCTCCGTTGACGAAGCGTTTAGGAGGGATTTCCGATGCTGAAAAAACTCTATATCTATGACTCTAAAAACTTATTCAAAATTCTTTTGCCCTTCGTTTTTTCCCTGCTTGGCGCGGGCATTTTGTGCTGTGGCTTGTTTTTGCTTGCCTCCCTTGCACCCGAGGGCTTCTCGGTTCTCTTAGTCATTCCTTGCGTTTTTCTCCTTTTTGCCATATTTATCGGCGGCGCGGTTGGAATGCTTTATCCTTACCTTTATTACTTCCGCTCCTTCTATACGGATATGGCGTATTTTACGTTCTCCTTCCCCGCATCTGCAAAAACACAATTTCACTCCAAGATCCTCAGCGGCGCTACCTATATGTACGCTATTGCGCTTTCTACGATACTTTCCGTTGCTTTTGCTTTGGCAGGACTGTTTTTCGGCTTCATCCCCGATGCAAGTCTTGGTATAGGTGAGATTTTCAAGGCACTCTTCGGCGCGATGGGTTCTCTTGACATTGTAACGGCTGTTTTGTTCCTCGCTTATTTGATCATTTCCCCCGTTATTTCACTTTTGCTTGCCTTCACTGCCATTAACCTGGGTGCACTTACCTTAAAAAAGCACAAGGTGCTTGGCGCTATTCTCTTTTATTTTATCACCTCTTGGGCGGTGTCCTTTGTGGAAATGGTTGTAAGTCTTGTTTTTTCCATAGCATTTATAAGCCTCTCGCTCTCGCTTAACACCTTCCTTAGCTACCTCATTCAAATTGTGCTGGGCGTTGGCATCGCAATCGGTGCTTACTTCCTCTCAAGACATTTTTTAACCAAAAAATTCAATCTTGAATAATCAAGCTATCAAGGCTGAGTCAAAAGCTCAGCCTTTTCTTTTTTTCATGCATAAAGAGGAAGGTGATGGGAAAAATAGTAGCAACTTCAATTATTCGAAAGGATTGCTATTATGAAACGAAAACTCCTCTCTCTTCTTTTAGCTTGCTTGATGCTCTCATCGGTCATCTGCTTGCCATCCACAGCCGAAGAGCTGACACTTGCCGTTTCCGAGGTAGCCTCCGATATCGCCCTTGTGAAAAGCGGTTATATCGGTCACAGCGTAAGCTTTACGGAAAACGATTTTAAGCAAGCGCTCGGCGCGAGCAAGATCACCACGGTAACCGTCACCTCTTTGCCAGATGAAAAAAGTGGAACACTCTTTGTTTCCACGTCCCGCGTTAGCAAGGGACAGAACATTGAAGGCGCTATTCTCGGACTTTTAAAGTTCGTCCCCGCCAACGAGACAGTGGAAGAAGCAAGCTTCACATTCACCGCGCAAAGCCTTGCGGGCGGTGCCGAAATTCCCTGTCAAATCCGTCTTTTGCCTAAAAAGAACGAGGCGCCCGAAACAAGCGGTGCTTCCCTTTCCGTCTCCACACAAACGGGCATTTCTCTTTACGGCACCCTCGCCGCAAAGGACCCCGAGGATGATGCCCTTCTTTTCCGTGTTACCTCCTACCCCAAGCACGGAACAGTTACGATTTTAGACAAAAACGGCGGTGAATATCGCTACACGCCCAGCGGCTCTTATAGCGGCAAAGATAGCTTTTCTTACGTTGTGCGCGACGAGTACGGCAACTTCTCCAAAGAGCAAAAGGTAAACGTTACGGTTAAGAGCCGCTCCTCCTCTGTTGTTTACGAGGATATCGCCGGCACAAAAACCGAGCTTGCCGCGGTTGCGCTTACGGACGCAGGAGTCTTTTTAGGCAGACTTTCCGGAGATGGCATTTACTTCGACCCCTCCTCCGCGATCACCCGCGGAGAGTTCACCGTTATGGCAATGAAGGTGGCTGGCATTTCTCCGAACGAGGCGTTGACCGA
The DNA here is from genome assembly GCA_045656965.1 of Eubacteriales bacterium. Taxonomy (GTDB): domain Bacteria; phylum Bacillota; class Clostridia; order Oscillospirales; family CAG-272; genus UBA1740. The sequence goes on along the minus strand of JAZOSE010000049.1, from coordinate 715 downwards.
GACCTTCTTTGACGACGACGGCGAAATTCCTACCTCTATTAAGAGCTATATTGCAACAGCACAAAAAATGGGCTTTGTTAATGGCTCCTTTGACGGAAACGGACTTTATTTTGAGCCGAACCGTGCCGTTACGAGAGCGGAAGCTGCGGTGATTCTCTGCAACGTGATGAGCCTCTCTGCCGGGGACAGCACGATGGTGTTTAACAGCTATAACGACGACGTTCCCGTATGGGCAGAAAACGCAGTTACCACGCTTTACACCCTCGGTGTTATGCAATCCGTAGACGAAAACGTCTGGAATGCCAAGGAGTCACTCTCGAAGGGTGACGCAGCGCTGATGCTCTACGGCGTGATGAAAAAGTAAAAACTATAAAACGAAAGGCTGTGCCGTCCTGCACAGCCTTTTTGTGTGGAAATCTGTGGTGAAACCAGCCTCAAAAAAGCTCCGAAAAACGCTTAAAACAGTGATTTTTCACAAAAATGTTATCTACTAAAAAAATATTTGTTTTTTTTGCAAAAAAGGCTTGATTTTTTTGAAAAGGTGTGTTATAATATCACCGTTCGGTTGACATGGCCCGTTGGTCAAGCGGTTAAGACGTTAGCCTCTCACGCTGAAAACATGGGTTCGATTCCCGTACGGGTCACCAACAAAAGCAAAAGGCACTCCACAAGGAGTGCCTTTTGTTTTTGTTGCGACTCCGTCGGGATCGACCCA
>JAZOSE010000048.1:0-2698 GCA_045656965.1 Eubacteriales bacterium | reverse complement strand
GGAGTAGAGCTTGCCACCCGCGCGCAGACGGACGACCGTTTCACTGACAGCCTCCTGACCCTCGGTCAAGGCGCGAATGCCAAAGTCGTCAAGCTCAAAATGATGTCCGACGATCTGCTCAATAGCAAGGAACGCCGCGTCGACAGGACCGTCGCCAAGGCTGATGCCGCGAAGGATCTCTCCGTCCTTTTCAAGCTCAATGTGTGCGCTGGCGCCGATCACGTTGCTGGAATTGACCGAATAGCTCTTCAAAACGTAGGTGGGTGAAACGTCGAGCGCGGTGCTGGCAACGATTACGTCCAGCTCCTTGGCGCTGATGGTCTTTTTCTCGGAAAGACGCTTAAAGCTATCGTAGACCTTGTGCATATCCTCCTCGGAAAGCTCATAGCCGAGCGTATGCACGGCGGCGGCAACCGTCTTTTCGTCGTCGCTGTTGCGCAGCACGATGTCGCTCGCGCCGTCGGGCTCCGAGGCGGGAGCGGCGGCCTTTGCCTTGCCGGACGCGGTCATGGCGTGGATCTTTGCGGCGGTCTTATTTAAACTCGCGGCATTAAGATCAGCCGAAATGCCGAGGGAATCGCCGCGAAGCTTTAATACGGAGGCAAAGGACGAAAGCGGAGTCACGCTGCCCGACACGACCGAGGTCTTTACGAGGGTTGCTCCTGCACCGATTGCGGCGATCGCGCACGCAGTACCCATATTTAAGAAGTCGGAGCATTCCACGCCCAGCTCCTTTCCCTCAAGCGCCTTCACGTCATTTTTAAGGGCGGTGAGGAAGGAAACGAACTCGTCGGGAAGCATCACGCCCTCGCTGTCGCAAACAGTGATGGCAGAAGCGCCGCCCTCCGCGGCAACGGTAAGCACCTCGCGCAGAAATTCGGGCTCGGCGCGCGTTGCGTCCAGCGCGGAGAACTCCACCTCGGCGCCAAGAGACACGGCAAGGGATACCCAGCTCTTCACCGATTCTAACATTGCCTTCGGCTTTTTATGAAGATGATATTCCATCTGCACGGGAGATGTGGGAGCGGCAATATGAATGCGCACGCTTTCTCTTCCCTTCACCGCGTCGACAGCGGCACGGATCATTTCCTCGGAAAGCTCGGGGCGCACGGAAATTTTCGCGCTCTTTGCGATCATTAAAACGGTATGTAGGAGCAAAACGTCCGTTTTGGTGCCTTTAAAAACGGGCATCTCGATCATATCAACGCCAATGCGGTCAAGGGTCTTTACGATCTCGGTCTTTTCCTTGAAGCTGTAAGACACTTCGCCGTTTTCGCTTCCACGCGACAGCGTGGTGTCTAAAATACGGATCTTTTGCATGTTTCTTTCTCCTTTTGCGCCTTTGGCGCTTTAAAATAAAAATTCCCACGGCGCAGCGAAGCGCGTGGGAATAGGTTTACACTTTATCCTTCGATAAAACGCCTACTCATACACGACGAACAACACTGTCACCCAAACGAAGCTTCGCTTAGAATCACAGTGCATAGCTCGAGTGCGTATGCATAACGAGTCGTCATACCGTCAGTCTCCTAAATAATTTATGCAAAAAGTATAGCACACTGTGTCCCGCGTGTCAAGAAAAAGCCCCCTTTTTTAACAATTTGTTCACACTATCAAAGGGGCTTTTCTTCTTGCGCGTTATCCCTCTTTGCCTTCGAGGCGTTTTTTCTCAGCTTCACGGGCGCTGACAGCACCCTCGGGCTGAATGTCACCCGCGCGTGTGAGCGCGATCTTGGTCAGCATAGGTCCGACAAGCTCGTAGATAAGAACGGCGAAAAGCGTGATATTGGAAATGACCGTTCCGACCTCGCCAAGCTCGTGCGCCTTGAGTGCCATGCCGAGTGCCACGCCGGCTTGGGGAAGGAGCGTCACGCCAAGATATTTGACAATATGCTCGTCGCACCTTACAGCCTTGGCGCTGATAAACGCGCCCGAGTATTTGCCCGCCGAGCGAGCAAGGATATAAATGACACCGACAAGAACGATCATAACGTCACCAAACACGGAAAGCTCAAGCTCCGCACCGCTGATGACGAAGAAAAGAACGTAAAGCGGCGCCGTCCATCTCTCCACTCTATCCATAAGCTCCTCGGAGAAGTCGCACATATTGCAAAAGACCGTGCCGAGCATCATGCAAACGAGAAGCGAGGAGAAGGCGATATGCACGCCGAAAATATCAAATTTGAGCATAGAAAGCGCGACCGTCAGAAATACGAAGGTGACGGACATCGCAAGGCGCTTGGAGCGGGAATGGAAGAAGCGCTCAAAGAAGGTGAAGAGAAGACCCATCACGAAGCCGAGAAGGAGCGATAGCACGACCTCAAGGATAGGCTCTACAACGACAGAGAGGATATCCACGCCCTCAGGCGACATAAACGCCTTACCAACGCCAAAGGAAACGGCGAAGAGCATAAGACCGACCGCGTCGTCAAGCGCAACGACGGGAAGAAGAATGTCGGTCAAGGGGCCCTTTGCCTTGTACTGACGAACGACCATCAGGGTTGCCGCAGGGGCGGTTGCCGAGGCGATGGCGCCGAGAATGATGGCGGCGGAAAGTGGAAGCTTGTCGGGAATGATGAAGTGCAAGCCGATCAAGACCGCATCGACCAAAAGCGTGGTGACCACCGCTTGGAAAATACCGATGATGGTTGCCTGCTTGCCCGTTTTCTTTAACTGACCGAGACGGAACTCGTTACCG
>JAZOSE010000047.1:0-8921 GCA_045656965.1 Eubacteriales bacterium | reverse complement strand
ATCAGCATATTCCCGAACAACAGAGTTATCTTTTTTATCCAAAGAATACGGAGGGTTGATCATACCAATATCAATACCGCCAAAGCTTCTTAATGCAACATGAAGTGGAATTTTTTGCTCATTTAAGTATGTTTTGCCACTATCGTCCACAGGAGCATATGAATCCATCAGCAAAGAGGAACAGTTAAAAAGGTTGGATTTTCCATCGCCGTGGAATCTCATGTTAGCATAAGCCAAAGCATACATAGAGGAATCTCTTTCTACGCCAATCAAACTATTCCTCTGTGCTGTTCCGTAACGTGAAGATTTTTCACTTTCCGAGATAGTTTCACTATAAATATTTCTTTTAATACGATCCAAGGCTGAAATCAAGAAAGCTCCACTACCACAACAAATATCAACAATTTTAGTTGTTTCATCAAATTTTTTGTCAGAGTAATATTCTGCAATATCGCAGAACAAATCTGTTATATGCTTGGGAGTAAGTACAATTCCTTTTTCTTTTGCATTTCCTTTAGTAAAACGCAAAAAGGTCGTGTAAAATTCTCCCATAACATCGATGCCGCTGTATTTTTCCAACACTTCAATAACATTTTCGTACAAAGAATAAATGCAACAGGAAAGAACCGTATCTCCGTCTATGAAATATTTTACATCTTTTCCCTTAGGAAATTCACTTAATTCGGGTTTGGATAACAAGCCGTCATAGAATCTCTTTAACGATGTGCGTTTTCCCTTTGGAATTTCATCAATATCCCATATGCCTCGTACATAATCGGAATCGTATTCATTTCCATCGCCATATAACGCTGCTTTAAGCATTTTTACCGAATTTTTAGCTAACGGATCGTTCAGTAATCTTCTCGACTTCGCTGCTCTTTTTCTTTCGATAGCAGTTTTTGTGTCCGAATAAAGTTTTGATTCATGATTTGTCAAACCCAAAATTATAGCCGAAACAAATCCCGCTTTTGAATTATCTTCAATACCATTGGAACGAAGGAAGTTAGCACATTGAAGCGTATATCTTCTTAGTTCTTTTCTGATTTCTGCTTCGGTAGCAGCCAATCTTCCCAAAACTATATCTGCATCCTTTTCATAATCATGAATGGATACTAACTGCGTAGCCAAAACGCCATCTTCAATAATCTCTATGTCAGCAATTGAACCACCTTTGGGCCACACAAACGAGGTCACTTGGGCGGTAGCATACATCTGTCCGGAAACGCCGATTGCAATAACATCGTAATCATCGGATAAAAACGAAGCATACCACAAGGCACCATTGACTGCATAACCTTCAGTTTCCTCGGGCGTTCCAAAGCCATGCATTGCAAATTCTTCAATGTTGTCGAGAGAAGAATGATTTTCAGAACTGCCTTTACATTCTATAACAACAATGACGTTAGATTCTTTTTTTACAACCATAAAATCGGGAGTGCCTTTTGATTTACGTGTCTGCTTTTTAGAAGCGGTTGCAAAAACACCGCTTAGCCAATCATATGAAGTGCCTTTATAACTATCTTCTTTAAACCAAGTCACACCATCAACTTCGGTGTTCTGTGATGAAGGATAACTCGATATATTTTTTAATTTTTCTGCAACAAAACCTTTGGTTTTTTCTTCGCTTGCTTTGCTCATTTTAAGTTACTCCTTTTATATTAACTTATTTATTCATCTGCCTATAAATCTCTTTCAGATCCTCGATTGCCACTTCGGGGCGAGGGTATGGAAGATAATCCAATTGCGGCTCATAGTTTCGGCAGTGGCTTGGCAGTAGATCTCCTTGCTATCCTCTCCTGTGGCAAAGTGCCAGAATCGGTAGAGGAAGCTTGCCCAATAGAGCGTTTCCTTGTCGTAAATCTCGCCATCCTTCGTTCATTGTTCGATATCATCCAAAGCGTAGGAATGATATTATTCGAGTATCAACCAATGCCCGCCCTTTTTAGAGCCTTTACGATCAATGCGTTGTTTTTTCTTTAGTATTTTTATAGCATTGCTTACGGCTGTGGTACTAATTTGCAATTGATTGGCTAACTCTGCTATAGTTATTGTGCTGTCCGCTGATATGAGATCAAGTATTTGTTGTTGCGTTGCTGTGAGGTCATATTTTTTATCATCTATATCAAGTTCTATCGATTCAGCCACTTCTTTATTAGCCAAGGGTATAGTGACGGTAATAAAGTTTTCGGTAATATCAAAAACGTTTCTGCCATACTTTGATACAATCAGAGGAACACCGTGTCCTGTTTGCTCAATATAATCAAGTTGCACCATGATCTGTTGCAATTCAAGGTTGACGGGACGGCTTCGTCCGGCATAAAAATCTTCAAGAGAGTAATCCTCGGGTAAACCGCCGATGGAAACGATTTCAATTCTGTCGCTGAAGAAATATACAGCAGGGGGAGTCTGTTTCGTCCAGCGGTTATGAAGGCAGGCGTTCAGCCACGCCTCACGGAAAGCATCTTTGTCAAAGAGCTTTGTTTCCTTGCGAAGCCCGCCATCTATTTTTACGGTTGTTTCATTGATTGCTTCGGCATAATCGAGGACTTGTTTAATGGCAACAAGAAGGCACTTGTATCCGTATTCGTTTCGTGTAATCAGCTCGGTCTTATCCGTACCCTTAAACTTTGCGACTTTAATAGAAAAACTATTGTTATCGGCAAGAATATTCGCCATCAAATTGTATTTGCCGCTTTGTGTCAGCAGATTCAAATTATCCTTAAAGGTTTCGTCGTGCAAAGTCAATCCTTTTTCGGCATAAAGCAGACGCAATTGCGTGAAAGTCAAGTTTTGATTGTGTGACTCAATGCTGACAAGAGCACTATTGCCCGAAAACATCATTTCACGAAGCAGAGAAGGAGAAATTTCTCTGTCCTCGTCAGCAGAGCGAAGATAATATTTGCCGTATGCGGAATACGGTCTTTCACTGCCCGATGCGCTAACTTTAATGATATTGTTTGTGCCGACAAGTTCAAACGAGATTGAAGGTATAATTTGCGGCTTTATAAAATTGGCAATTGCCTGTGATATCTCACGGAGTGTATCATTTCCGATCTGCTGACCGATGGCTTCGCCGTCATTCTTAACGCCGAAATATAGCTCACAGCTACCGTGCTTGTTCAGCATTGAAGCGATAGATATAACGCCTTCTTTAAGCTCCCCAGTGGACTTTTTAAATTCTATTTGTTCTGTTTCTTTTCCGATGTTCATAGTAACACCTCCAACTTGATGCTTTTATTATACACCTTTTTATTTTTATTGTCAAGTTATTATAAAGTTTTTGTACACTTTTTATCAAGTTTTTATCAAGTTATTGTACACTTTTTCGACAGCGAAAGAAAAATATAGTATGCTTTGGAATTATGCTTATCTAATGTAAAAAATTCGAAGTTATGCTATAATATCTGCAAAAGAAGAAAGCTGTAGCCCCTATCATGCGGCGACGGGGGCTACACAAACGACTACCCATTTCTAAAACGATTTCTAAAAATTTTTTGGACAAATTTTTAGACACGGGGATGCTTTACGGCACGGGAATTTTTCGAGGTTCGAACAAAAAAGAGCCGAAAACCCTTGTAAATACTGGGGTTTCAGCTTCTTTTATCGTCTGTTATCATCGCGCAAAATCCGTCATTTTCTGACTGGTTGATGTGCCTTGAAAACCGTTAGGCCAAAAGCCACCGGGGTTCGAATCCCTCTGCCTGCGCCAAAAAGGAAAGAACGAGGTTTGACTTCGTTCTTTTCTTTTTCGTGAAATGCTATTGATGAAGAACCCTTCGCTTGCGGGAATATTTGATGCAACTGCTGAATTCATAGAAAGCAAGTCCGCTTTCGCTTTTGGGTCAACTGAAGCGAGTGTAGCGGGGGTTCGCTGCAAAGAGAAAAGAAGGCACCGCGCAGGCGGTGCCTTCTTTGTTTCTGTTAAAGAGATCAGCGCTCGACCTCTTCCATAGCGTATACCTCGAGGATATCGCCGACCTTAAGGTCGTTAAAGCGCTCGAGCATGATACCGCACTCGTAGCCTGCGGCGACCTCGCGGACGGAGTCCTTGAAGCGTTGGAGCGAGCCGATGCGGTTGGAGTAGTTTTCGGTTTCCTCGGGGCGGCGGTCGAGCACGACGATACCGTCGCGGACGACACGGACGAGCGAGGAGCGAGTGACCTTACCGTCAAGGACGTAGCATCCTGCGACGAAGCCAACATTGGGCACGTGGATGAGCTGACGGACCTCAACTCTACCCTGCGCGACCTCCTTATAGGTAGGCGCGAGCATACCCTTCATAGCAGCGGTGATCTCGTCGATGCACTCGTAGATAACGCGGTAGGTGCGGATATCTACGCCGCTTCTTTCGGCGGAGTCGGTTGCGCCCTTATCGGGGCGAACGTTGAAGCCGACGATGATGGCATTGGATGCGCTGGCGAGCATAACGTCGCCCTCGGTGATGCCACCGACGCCTGCGTGGATAACGCTGACGCGGACTTCCTCATTGGAGAGCTTAAGAAGATTTGCCTTGACTGCCTCTGCGGAGCCTGCAACGTCTGCCTTAACGATGATATCGAGCTTCTTAACGCCCTCTGCCATCTGTGCAAAGAGGTCGTCGAGGTTGGCACTGCGGCTTTGCGCATTTGCCTCTGCCTTCGCCTTATCGCGACGCTGCTCAGCGAGGGTACGAGCCATTTTCTCGTCCTCTACAGCGTTAAACTCGTCGCCTGCGGCGGGAACCTCGGCAAGACCCGTGATCTCAACGGGAACGCTGGGGCCTGCCGTCTTCAAGTTCTTTCCTGCGTCGCTAAGCATAGCGCGGACTCTGCCGACGGAGGTGCCTGCGATCACAACGTCGCCAACTCTCAAGGTACCGTTCTGCACGAGAACGGTGGCAACGGGACCTCTTCCCTTTTCCAGACGCGACTCAATGATAAGACCCTTGGCGCGACGGTTGGGGTTGGCGCGAAGCTCCTTGACCTCTGCGATAAGAAGGACGTTTTCAAGAAGGTCCTCGATACCCATACCCGTGTGAGCGGAGACGGGAACGCACATAACGTCGCCGCCCCATTCCTCGGGAACGAGATCGTACTTGGTAAGTTCTTGCTTGACCTGCTCGGGATTTGCCTGGGGCTTATCCATCTTATTGATGGCTACGATAATATCGATGCCTGCGGCTTTTGCGTGGTTGATTGCCTCAACGGTCTGGGGCATAATACCGTCGTCTGCGGCGACGACGAGGATGGCAATATCGGTTGCCATAGCACCTCTGGCGCGCATAGCGGTGAAGGCTTCGTGACCGGGGGTATCAAGGAAGGTGATCTCCTTGTCGCCAACGGTGGCACGGTATGCGCCGATGTGCTGAGTGATACCGCCCGCCTCGCGCGCGGTGACGTGGGTGTGACGGATATAGTCGAGAAGCGAGGTCTTACCGTGGTCAACGTGACCCATTACGCACACGACGGGTGCGCGGGTGAGGAGCTCCTCGTCGGTGTCCTCGTGCTCCTCAAAGAGCTTTTCCTCAATGGTAACGACGACCTCACGCGTGACCTTAATGCCCATTTCATCGCAAAGAAGATATGCGGTATCAAAGTCGACGGTCTGGTTGACGTTTGCCATAATGCCCATCATAATGAGCTTTTTAATGACCTCGGCAGAGGTCTTCTTCATACGGCTGGCAAGCTCACCGACGGAGATCTCGTCGGGAACGGTGATCTCCAGCTGCTTTTTACGGGCGAGCTCCGCCTCGATCTTGCGCTGGCGCTCCTTTTCAAGACGCTCTCTGTCCTTCTGGCTCTTAAATCCCTGCTGCTTGCCCTGCTGACCCTGCTGCTGATTGTTCTGCTTCTTTAATTTCTGCTTACCGCTGTCGCCGTGCGCCTTCGTATAGGGTGCATAGCGATCAGAGGTGGTATCGTCGTACTTTGAGAGGTCGCCGTCATAGCTTCCGCGCGTGTCGACCACGCGGCTCTTCGACTTAACGACTACCGTTTCTCCCGTGCCCTCGCCGATATTGGTGGGCTTCATTTCGATGGTTTTGAGTGCCTGCTTCTGCGGCTTCTTTTCGGGCTTCTTTTCGGGCTTCTTCTCGGGAGTGGGAGCGGGCTGAGGCTTCGCCTCGGGTGCCTTTTCCGCGGGCTTCTCCGTGGGCTTTTCGGGAGCGGGCGTGGGGGCGGGCGCTTCCACCTTGGGCTCCTCCTTTGCGGGCTTTTCCTTGCCCTCAACAACGAGAGTTGCCTTGCCGCTGAGGTAGTCGGCAAGGTTTCCGATCTGGTTATCGAGTGTGATCTTCTGCAAGAAGACGTCGAGCTCCTCTATTTCCAGCTCACCGCCCGTTTTCTTGATACCGAGGGTATCGAGCAAGGCTTCAAAATCCTTTTTCTTCATATCAAAGGACTTCATAAGTTGTGCGCGTTTTACGTTTTGCATATATGCTTACCCCTGATCCCCGACAGGCGAGGATTCCTTTCTTAAGGCGTTTATTTTACAAAGCTCCGTGGCGAAGCTCTCGTCGGTAACGGCGACTGCCGCCATTGCCCCCGTTTTGCCGACCGCGTGCGCAAGCGCCTCGGTATCAGCCTCGGTGGTGATGATGGGAACCTTGTAAAACAAGCATTTGTTTCTTAGCTTTTTTTGCGTGCTTTCCGATGCCCCGAGGGACATAACTACGAGGTACGGCGGCTTTTTCGTAGCGAGAGCCGTACAGATAAGAGGTGTGCCGTGCACCGTTTTTCCGGCGCGGCGGGCAAGCCCCAAGAAGCGCAAAAATCGCTGTTCTGTTTGCGTATTAGTCTCTGTTTTCACGCGATAGCTTCTCCTCCAGCGCGTCGTATACCGCGTCCTCTATCTTCATAGAGAAGGACGCTTCCAGGCGATGCGCCTTTCGCGCTTTGACAAGGCAAGCGGTGCTTTTACAAATATACGCGCCGCGTCCTGCTGCCTTGCCCACGAAGTCGAGCGAGATCTCACCCTCGGGAGAACGCACCACGCGGATGAGCGTGTTTTTCGGGAAATGCTCTCCGCAGCCGACACAACGGCGAGTGGGGAGCTTTCTTTGCACCTGTGCTTGATTTGCCATATCCTTTTCCTTTACGCTTTATGCTTTAATGTCGATCTTGCAGCCCGTCAGCTTTGCGGCAAGCTTTGCGTTCTGACCCTCCTTACCGATGGCAAGGGAGAGCTGGTCGGGCGCTACCTTAACGCGACAGGTGCGCTCGCCGTCGTAATCGACGGAAATAACGGTTGCGGGCGAAAGTGCCTCCTTGACGTAGGTGGCAACGTCCTCGTCGTAGCGAATGACGTCGATCTTTTCGCCGCCAAGCTCTGCGAGGATGGCGTTGATACGCATACCGTGGTTACCGATGCAGGCACCGACGGCGTCAACGTCCTCCTTGGTGGAATATACGGCAACCTTGGAGCGAGAGCCGGCATCGCGCGATACGTTCTTGATAACGACCGTACCGTCCGCAATTTCGGGGATCTGAAGCTCAAAAAGACGGCGAACAAGACCAGGATGCACGCGGGAAAGGGTGACGAGCGGCCCTCTTTCCTCACCGCTTCTGACCTCGGTGATAAAGACCTTGAGACGGTCTCCGACGTTGAAGCTGTCGGTAGGAAGCTGAGCCTCCTTGGTGAGAACTGCCTTGGACGTGCCCGTGTCAAGAACGAGGCTTCCGTCGCTGTCGTCCACCTTATAAACGACGGCGGTGATGATCTCCTCCTTCTTTTCCTCATAGACCTTAATGGCGATATTCTTTTCTGCTTCGCGGATCGCCTGAACGAGCACCTGCTTACCTGCCTGCGCGGCAAGGCGGCTGAATGCCTCGGTCTTCTGCTCAAAGAGGACTTCGCCTCCGAGCTTGTGACGGCGGCTGAGAGCCTTTGCCTCAACAAGCGAAATTTCGGTCTGGGGGTCTACGACCTCCTCAACGACAGTCTTTACAAGGTAAAGCTTCATCGTTTTCTTTTCGGGGGTAAATACCACGCGCACGTTGTCGGAGCCTGCGTGCTGCTTCTGGAATGCCTTGGTGAGCGCGGCTTCCAGCTTCTCGATCATATAGGACTTGGGAATACCCTTTTCCTTTTCGAGCAATTCAAGTGCTTCAAAGAGTTTTGCGTTCATTGTTTGCCAAAAATTCCTTTCTTACTTGCTTTTATCTTAATTTTCAAAATAAACGGTGCGAATGCGCGAAATATCCTTGCGCTCGATTACGTACTCCTTATCCTCGGGAGTAACGACGGTGAGCTTGCCTTCCGCATAGGCGGAGATGGCGGCAACGAGACTCTTTGCTCCGTCGATCGCCTTGAAGAAGCGAAGCTCTACGACCTCACCGATGGATGCCTCAATGTGCGCGTCGGTGCGAAGCTCCCTCTCAATACCCGGAGAAGAGACGGAAAGGCGGTAGGCGTTCTCAATCGGATCCGCCTCGTCGAGAATAGGATCAATGGCGCGATGCACGCGCTCACAGTCCTCGATCGTGATGCCCTCCTCGCTATCAATGGTAAGCTCTAAGTGAAACTCGGTGCCGACCTTGGAGTATTCCACGTCCCAAAGGATATATCCCATTTCTTCCACAGTGGGGCGAAGCAGCTCCGCGACGACGTCCGCGGTGTTTTTCTTACTCATACTAACTCCTTTTCGTTTTACTTCAAAGAAAAGGAAGAGTGGCTTTTTACTCACTCTTCCATCCTATCATATTCATCTTTTACTCTAACAGTATAACATATACTTTTAAAAAATGCAAGTGTTTTATATATATTTATATAATATTTTTAAAAATAAAAATCCCCCCGTATAACTGAAGTGAACCCAAAAGTTTAGACAAAAATTAAATATTAAATTGTTTGAGAATGAGCTCGGTACTCCACTGGGCTCATTCCTTTTAGTTTTAGAGAAATTCGTTCGGTGTTGTAGTAATGTATGTATTCTTCTAACTTTT
>JAZOSE010000046.1:0-8014 GCA_045656965.1 Eubacteriales bacterium | reverse complement strand
ACTGACCCTTTGCAGCAGCGGGCTTTGCCTTCAAGATAGCGCCAACCAGCGTGTTGAAGTTCTCGCCGAGCTTCTCTGCACCGAAGGATGCCTTACCGATGGGGCAGTGGATGATGTTGGTCTTATCCAAACGATACTCGATCTTACCTGCCTTAGCCTCGGTAACAGCGCGAGCAACGTCCATGGTAACAGTACCTGCCTTGGGGTTAGGCATAAGGCCCTTAGGACCGAGCACCTTACCGAGACGGCCGATAACGCCCATCATGTCGGGGGTTGCGATAACAACGTCGAACTCAAACCAGTTCTCGGTCTGGATCTTGGTTACGAACTCCTCAGCGCCAACGTAGTCAGCACCTGCCTCTTCGGCAGCCTTTGCCTTGTCGCCGCGAGCGAATACGAGGGTTCTAACGGTCTTACCGGTACCGTGAGGGAGAACGATAGCGCCACGAACCTGCTGGTCAGCGTGACGGGAGTCAACGCCCAGACGAACGTGGATCTCAACGGTCTCGTCAAATTTTGCCTTTGCGGTCTGGCAAACAAGGTCCAGAGCCTCGGCGGAATCATAAAGCTTGGTCTTTTCGATCAGCGCAACGCTGTCTTTGTATTTCTTACCCTTAAACATTGTTCATACCCTCCTATTACTCTTCTACGGTAACGCCCATGCTGCGAGCGGTACCTGCCACCATGCTCATAGCGGCTTCAAGAGAAGCGGCGTTGAGGTCGGGCATCTTGGTCTGTGCGATCTGCTTTAACTGCTCTTTGGTAAGAGTTGCAACCTTGGTCTTGTTAGGAACGGCGGAAGCGGTCTCGATGCCGCAAGCCTTCTTAATGAGAACGGCTGCAGGGGGAGTCTTGGTGATGAACGTGAAAGAACGGTCAGCGTAAACGGTGATAACGACAGGGATGATAAGACCCATATCGTTCTTGGTTCTTTCGTTAAATTCCTTGGTGAAGTTCGGGATGGATACACCGTACTGACCAAGAGCGGGACCTACAGGGGGCTGGGGAGTAGCCTTGCCTGCGGGAAGCTGAAGCTTAATATAGCCTGTAATTTTCTTTGCCATTTTTCTTTACCTCCAAATGTGGTGATTTTTTCGGGAGAATGCAAATTTTTTCTCCCTCCCACGTGTTGAGCGCCCATGCGCTCTGTTGGCAATGGTTTTTATTCGTCGATAACGACATCCTTCGATTCAACGATGATCGGAATGTCGCGCTTTTCCGTAGAGATCAAAATAGTAAGCTGCTTTTGATCCTCGGAGATTTCCTGAAGGACCCCGGAATATCCCTCGAACATGCCGGAGATAGCCTTGACCTTCATGCCGATCTTGAGCGTAAGCTCCTTCTTAGAGCCTTCCTCGGTGATACCGAACGCCTCAACCTCAGCTTCGGAAAGAGGAACGGGTCTGGAGCCGGGGCCCACAAATCCCGTAACACCGGTGATGTTGCGCACAACGTGCCAGCTCTCATCGGTCATGGCCATTTTAACAAGAACGTAAGACGGGAAGACCTTGCTTTCCACCTCTTTTTGCTCACCCTTCTCGTTGGTAACGATGGTCGTCTCAACGGGAACTCTTACGTCGAAGATCAGGTGACCAAGTCCGCGGTTTTCAACAATTCTTTCAATGCTCATCTTAACCTTGTTTTCATAGCCGGTGTAGGTGTGTGCTACGTACCATCTGGGACCAAGGTTCATTTGATCAAAATCGCTCATTTAAAACCTCTCAATGCACAAGATTGAAGAGTCCGAGAATGCCGAACTCCAGTGCGGTATCAAGAATACCGATCAAGGCACTTAAGGCAATGACAACGACGAGAACGACTAAGGAACTCTTCGAGGTTTCCTTGCGGGAAAGCCAGGTGACCTTCTTCATCTCGCTGATGCAGTCACGGATAAAGCGTCCGATTCCTTTGAAGGCGCGAACGATGAAGTTCGGCTTCTTTTCCTTCTTCGCCTTTTCCTTGGATGCACCCTTTTCGTCGGTCGATTCGATGTTTTTTTCGTTCAAATCTGCCATGTTACAATCCTTTCAATACCTTACTTGGTTTCCTTGTGCAGGGTGTGTTTGCGGCAGAAACGGCAGTACTTGTTCATTTCAAGTCTGTCCGGATCATTCTTTTTGTTTTTGTTAGTGTCATAGTTTCTTTGCTTGCACTCGGTGCATGCCAGTGTGATCTTGACTCTCATTTTTATCGGCACCTCCTAATTGAATTTGGAGCATAGCTCCTTTTTTTGTGCGGTCAAAGTGACCGTGTACCTCCCTCGCGCGCGAAGGCTTGCGTGCTCTGCTCGTCCCAGAAAAGCGCACACAAAAAAGACCTCTTCGGCAGAGGTAGAAACAGTTTAACACATTTTTCTTTATTTGTCAAGGGCTTTTGAAAAACTTTTTTATGATATTTATTATATATATAAAAAAGGCGGCGCATTTCGCGCCGCCAACGGCGTTTAAAGCAGAGAAAGCGCGATTTTCCCCTCCTTTTCCTCCACGGAAACGGAAAAAGCTTTTCCTCGCCCGTTTTTGAGCGTTAAAACCGCAAGCGGATCCTCGATCTCCTTGGCGATCGCGCGGCGCAAGGGGCGCGCACCTGCTCCCTCGCGTAGCGCTACCTCGGCAAAATATGCGTCAAGCGTAGGCGAAAGATCAAGCGTGATGCCTCGCATCAAGGCGCGCGACCTTAGCTCGCCCAGCATGCTCTTTGCGATCTCGGTTAAGGTCTCGCGACCTAACGGCTCAAAGACCACCACCTCGTCAAGACGGTTTAAAAACTCGGGGCGAAAGGCTTCGGCAAGAGCGCGGCGGCGAATATCACGAGACAGGTCACGCTTTTCGCTTTCAAAGCCCAAGGGGTGTCTTTCGGCACTCTCCCTCGCGCCAAGGTTGGAGGTGAAAACGAGTATCACGCTCGAAAAATCCACCTCGTGCCCCTCGCTATCCGTCAAAACGCCGTCCTCCATCACCTGCAAAAACAGATTGCTCACGTCGGGATGTGCCTTTTCGATCTCATCAAAAAGAACCACGGAATAGGGGCGGCGGCGCACCTTCTCGGTCAAAAGCCCGCCCTCTCCGTGTCCCACGTAGCCGGGTGGCGCACCAATAAGACGGGACACCGAATGCTTCTCCATATATTCCGACATATCAAAGCGCAAAAGCGCGTCACTCGAGCCGAACAGCACCTCGGCAAGCGCACGGCAAAGTGCCGTTTTTCCCACACCCGAGGGACCGATGAAGAGGAACGACCCGAAGGGTCGGCGTCCCTCGTCGAAGCGCACACTCCCCCGCCTGACCGCGCGGGAAAGCGCACCGACCGCCTTCTCTTGACCGATCACGCGCTCTTGAAGGACCGCTTCCAACGACAGAAGCTTTTCCTCCTCGCTTTTGGATAAATAAAGCATGGAAAGCCCCGTCCTCGACGCAAGCGCGCGGCAAATATCCTCCTCGGTCACCGTGCTGTATCTGTCGCCGTTTTTCTCCCTTTCCGCCTGCTTTTTCCGCTCGATCTCCGCCTTCAAGCCGTTCTCCTTGTCGCGAAGCGCCGCCGCACGCTCAAAATCCTCCGCGGAAATCGCGGAAAGCTTTTCGGCGCTCGTTTTTCGCAGCTCGCGCTCCTTGGCGGCATAGCCGTCACCCGAAAGGGCGGCACGAAGGCGGATTTCCGATGCCGCCTCGTCAAGCAGGTCGATCGCCTTGTCGGGAAGGAATTTTTCGTGCAGATAGCGTGCCGAGAGGGAAACGGCGCTCCTGATCGCTCCCTCGCTCACCGATAGACCGTGGTGTCTTTCGTAGCGCTCGCGCAAGCCTGTAAGAATACGAACACTCTCCTCTTCGCTCGGCTCTTTTACGAGGATCTCGCGGAAGCGGCGGCAAAGCGCCGCGTCCTTTTCAATATGCATGCGGTATTCGCGTAGCGTCGTCGCACCGATCAGCTGGATCTCGCCACGCGCAAGCGCGGGCTTTAAAATGCTCACGGCATCCACCGCACCCTCTGCCGCGCCTGCACCGCAAAGAGTGTGGATCTCGTCGATAAAAAGAAGAATGCTCTTGTTCCTTTCCACTTCCTTTAAAACGCCCTTAAGTCTGTCCTCAAACTCTCCTCGGTATTTCGCTCCCGCAATGAGAGCGGACAAATCCAGCAGAACCACCGTCTTTTCAAGAAGCGAGTCGGGTACGTTCCCCTCGGATATGCGCGCGGCAAGCCCCTCGACGATTGCCGTCTTTCCAACCCCCGGCTCGCCGATCAGACAAGGATTGTTTTTCGTGCGGCGGGAAAGAATGCGGATCAGCTCCTCAAGCTCCGCCTCCCGCCCGATGAGCGGGTCACTTCGTTCCTCCTTGGCAACAAGGCATAGATCTCTGCCGTATTTTTCAAGATTCGGTAGCGCGCTGATGGGAGAAACGTATTTTTTTCTCTCTCCCTCCGCGCGCCTCTCTTCATAACGGCGAAGCTCCTTGGTTATGGCAAGCGTGTCGATAGCAAGCGTGGAAAGCAGCCGCACCGCCACAGCCTCCTTTTCTTCAAGAAGCGCCAAAAGAAGATGCTCGGTGCCCACGCGTCCCGCACCCTCCGCGGCAAGCCTGCCCGCCACCTCAATAATGCGCCGTGTGCGCGGAGTCATATCCGCGGCGCTCACCTCGGTTGCCGATGACGTGCCCGAAAACTCCTCGATCGCGCGGCGGAGCTTTGGAGCATCCGCGCCGCGCTCCTCCAAAAAATGCGCCGCAACGCTCTCGTTTTCCTCGGAAAGTGCCAATAAAAGATGCTCGCTCCCAATATAAGTATGACCGAATGCCCCCGCGATCGCGGGGCATTTTTCAAGCGCTTCTCGCGCCTTTTCCGTAAACAGTCCCTTCAAGATGCTTCCGCTCCTTACTTTAATCTTTCAAGAAGTATTGACAGGGAAGCGACGTTTCTTTCACACGCGGCGCTTATTCGCCGCTTTTTTCTAAAAGCATTCGCCCGTAATCGTGAGAAAGCTTGAGCCAAAGCGCGCGCGAAACGCTTCCGCTTGGGGATAGCCCGTAGCGCACCTCTGCCTCGCGCACTCCGTTTTCCGTGGCTCTGCCGAAAAAGCCATCGCCGGGAATGTGCGCGGAAAGCACCTCGTTCAAAACGCTTTGAAGAATACGAACGAAGCTTCCCGAGTCTCCCATTCTGAGCGGAAAAAACGCGGCAGGAATCAAAACGCTCTCCTCACTCGTCGCCGCGAGCGAGGCAATGTACGCAGCAAAAAGAAGATCGAAGGTCTCCTTGTCTACCTCACCCGTCTCGGTTAAGCCCTCCCTTTTTTGAAAGGCACCGACCGATCGCCGCGTTTCTTCTCCGTAAACGCCGTCAACGGAGAGCTTCGGCGTGATGCCCTCTTTGGCTTCTAACTCTCTTAAATAGGTCTGTATCTCCCGTATTGCATCGCTTTTTATGTCTATTCGGTACATTCCTTCCTCCTTAGTTTACAGTATAGCCGGGATACTGCCCCGGCTCTGCTCTGTACCCGTTATATAGGTCCTCGTACACAGATATGATCGCGTTCCACGTCGGCGCTGTCACGATGCCACGCCCACCGGGGACAGAAAAAAGCTCTTGAAAGGCGGTCACTGCGCGCTCCGTCGCACTGCCGAAGCTTCCGTCCACCGTCACGGTGGGAATAGACGGATAGCTCTCGGCAATAAAGTTTAAATACTCTTGCAAAAGCCGAACCTCTGCTCCCTCGCTTCCCACCACCAGCGCCTCGCCGCCGTAGGGAATCACCACTCCCTCGGTAAACTCTACGGGGATCGAAGCCACAAGCCCTCGGTAAACGTCGTAAAGTCGGTCCCACGTCACCTCCCCCACAACGCCGTCCTCAGAAAGCCCGTAGGCGCGCTGAAAGGCGATAACGCCCGAACGCGTCCCCTCGCCGAAGACGCCGTCAATGTCCACCCTCGGCACGGTCGGCACGAAGCGTGAAACGTAATTTAAGTAGTACTGAAGCGCGATCACTCCCGTTCCCGTGCTGCCCACGGAAAGCGTAAAGGGATATTGCGTTGAAATATCCTCCAGCGTCAAGCCCTCGGAGTTTAATTCGCTTAACCGCTTGATGCCGTTGTAGATATAGATAACGCGATACCACGTCGCAGGACCGACAACGCCGTCGGGCGTGAGCCCGAAAACCTCTTGGAATTTCCGTACTGCCGCCGTTGTAGACGGACCGAAAACACCGTCGATGGGGTAGATCTTCGGTATCGCGGGATAGTTGCGAGAGATGCGGTTTAGCCGTCGCTGAAGCAGCTCCACGTTCGGATTGATCTGCCCCTCGCGTAAGGGGGTGAAGGGCGGCGAGGCGTCAACATCTCCCACAGGAACGTCGGTTACAATGGATATGTTGTCGCCATAATAGGTCGTAAGGATCTCGTAAGGTGTCAAGCCCTCCTCGGCAAGCGCGACCGTTCCCCATTGGGAAAGCCCCGCGCACGAGACCTCCACGCCGTCGCAGTAAGCGGCAAAAAGCGGCTCTATGCTTCCGTTTCTTCTTATGTAGCTGTTGAAAATGTCGTCTACAATGGCGGAAATGTTGTCAAAAATATCCCGTCCGTAAACGAAGGATTGATCGGTTGCTGTGGAGCTTGTAATGTCAAAATCATACCCCTGCGAGCGATAGTAGTTGTTGTAAACGCGGTTTAAGGCGTAAGAGATCTGTGCGTAAATATTGGCGCGGATCGCGCTTTCCGGCCAGGTTGGATAGATCTCGCTCGATGCCACGTTTTTTTTGTAGTCGGGAAAGGCAACCGTCACGTTCTGCGCCGCCTCCGCAGGCGCGCCCAAATGCACCGTAATGGTTTCGGGGATCCTTGGGGTCAAGGGCATTATCTACCACCTCCGTTCAATACCTGTGGGTCTCGCGGAACCGTGTCCGCGCTCTCGGGGATCAGAGTGTCTGAGCCGTACTCGGCAAGACCGATGAGGTTGACGTTCTGCCGCGCCGAAACTCCCGAAAAAATAGGAACAACACCCGTTAGATGTGGGTAAAACCCCGCTTTATCTACCGTCACGCGATACACGGAGAAGGGATCGACCCCCTCCGCCGTCTGTGATCCCGCCCGCGCGGGCGCGCCGAGTGCAACACGCTCGGTCTCTCCGCTTTCGTTTGTAAAAAGCACCACCTCGCGCCCGTCCTCACCCCGAATGACCACGCGCGCGTCCGCGACGGGCAAAGCGCCGTCGGCGGTGCTGACCACGACCTTTAAATAGCCTTCTTCGCTGTACACCGTTTTTCTCCTTTCGTAAGCTGTGCGTCTAACAACATCTTATGCAAAGAGGGGCATTTCTTGCCAAAGACTCCCTCTTTGGAGGCGTCTGTCAAAATGCATTATTTTCCACACGCCTATCCTTGTTTTTTAGGCAGATATTTCGACACGGATTTTCGAAAACACTCTTGACTTTTCAGTTTTGTTCTCGTATAATAGGAATAGAATAATATATAAAGCAGAGCTGTCTGCAAAGGAAAGGACGTTACACTATGAAAGAATCACTTTACGGAGAACTTAGCGTCATTGGTATGCGTGGCTGTGAGGACTTTGTCGCACAGGTCGATGCATATTTGAAGGAATGGCGCCGCCACGACAACGAGGAGACCTTTCTTGCAGAAGCGCATTGCCCCCGCTTCGGAAGCGGCGAGGCAAAGGGCCTTTTGACCCAGTCTATGCGCGGCCACGACGTATATATCATTTCGGATTGCTTCAACCACGGCGTTACTTATAAAATGTACGGTAAGACCGTTCCCATGAGTCCCGACGAGCATTTCGCCGACCTCAAGCGCGTCATCGCCGCTATCGGCGGTAAGGCGAGACGTATCTCCGTCGTTATGCCTATGCTTTACGAGGGCAAGTCGGAGGCCAAGCGGTCTTAGGAAGACAACTTAGTAATTCAACCCCCTGGCCCACAGAACGACATGGCTACGTCCGACTTGCATTTCGCCGACCTCAAGCGCGTCATCGCCGCTATCGGCGGTAAGGCGAGACGTATCTCCGTCGTTATGCCTATG
>JAZOSE010000045.1:0-4755 GCA_045656965.1 Eubacteriales bacterium | reverse complement strand
CCACGGCGGCCTTAACACCCTTGCATCCTTCCAAAAGGCGCTTCAGTTTGGTGATAAAAAAGCAACCTGCGGCGACCAGGACAACCCCGATCTCTACGGAAAAGAAATGGCAGGGAAGGCGCTTTGCCTGCCCATGACCATCGGCTCTACCACGGGCGGCCTTGTGCTTTACTGCGCGTGCGCCATGGGTAGACAGCCCGCTTGTATGCTCTTTTCCGAGCCTATCGACTCGCTTGCGGGCGCAGGCGTTATCCTTGCGGATGTGTGGCTCTCGGGCGACAGCGTAAAAATGCCCGTTATTGACTCTCTCGGCAAGGAATTTCTTGACTTCGTCAAGGAGGGTGATACTCTCACCGTTGACGAGGATGGCACCGTTACTGTAAACTAAGCGAATATCTTTAAAAGGCTTCTGTCAAAAAAGATGCCTTTTTCTTTTTTTAAAACTTTTTTGCTGTTTTTGACAAATTTTATTGTAAAACTCCTATTTGTTATGTTATAATGATAATATACAGTAGTGATAAACGCTTATTTACCGAAAAGGACATTTTCTATGTTAAACAAAAGTGATACCCTGCAACGAGTTTTGAAGCTGGTGGACGAATACCGCCGCGCCGACAATAAAAAGGCGATCAGCTCCGACTATTTTATGGCGGTCTTCCTTCGCCTTCTTTCGATGAAAAGGGAGGACACGCTTCCCTTGGAGTTTAAAAACGAGGAGGCGATCGCGGAGCTTTCCGCCGCCGAGGAGCTTTTTGATCTTTGCGGCAGAGATGAGGAAAAAATTGCCGACGCGATCCTCTCCGCCGTTAAGGCAGAGGGGTATAACTCCTCTATGGACGAGTTCGTCTTTGCCAAATACGCCTACGGTGCCGAGGGCACCGCGAAAAAGCACGGGCTTGACTTGATTACCGTCAGCGTCTATATCGAGCTGATCCTCAAGGAGCCCACCGCAAGCATTAAAAAATATCTCCTCTCCGTCGGTGAGGAAAAGGCTGAGGGCGAGGACGACGGATTAACGGCGAGCGATCTTCGCTCCATCTTTGACGAGGAAAAGACTGCCGAAGAGAAGGAAGAGGAAGCCAAGGAAGAAGAATTAAGCGGCGCCGATTACCTCGCCAAGACCATAGCCGACACCGCAAAAATTCAAAAAACGCTTCTTGAAAGCATCTTCGGTCAGGACCGCGCGATCAACACCTTTGCCTCGGGATACTTTCAGGCAGAGCTGATGGCGCGCTCGCGCAAGGGAAACAAAAAGCCCCAGGCGACCTTCCTTTTCGCAGGCCCTCCCGGCACGGGTAAGACCTTCCTTGCCGAAAAGGCAGCCGAGGCGCTCGGTCGCCCCTTCCGCCGCTTCGATATGAGCGAATACGCCGACAAGGAAGCGAACATTATGTTCTGCGGCTCGGATAGCGTCTACAAGGGAGCAAAGGAGGGCGAGGTCACAAGCTTCGTATCCAAAAATCCGCGCTCGGTGCTTCTTTTCGACGAGGTCGAGAAGGCGCATATCAACGTCATTCACCTCTTCCTTCAAATGCTTGACGCGGGTCGGCTGCGCGATAGCTTTACCGAGAAGGAGGTTTCCTTCACCGATGCCGTCCTCATCTTCACCACCAATGCGGGCAGAAATCTCTATAACGACCCGACAGTCACCAATCTTTCTGCTCTTCCGCGCAAAAAGATCATCAAGGCGCTCTCTACCGACATCAATCAGTATACGAACTCTCCGATGTTTCCCGCCGCCATTTGCTCGCGCTTTGCCTCGGGCAATGTGGTGATGTTCAACCATCTGAACGCGGGAAATCTGCATACCATCGCCCGCCGCGAGATCGAAAAGAACGTAGGGGGCTTTGAGGAGTCTATGGGTGTCGAGGTAGCGGTAGACGACCGCGTTGCCGCGGCTCTCATCTTCTCCGAGGGCGGCAAGGCAGACGCACGCACGGTAAACGGCAGAGCCAATGCCTTCTTTTACGACGAGCTCTACGAGCTTTTCCGCCTGCTCGGCACACAAAAGGGAAGCGCTCTTCCCAAAAAGGTGAGCGTCAGCGTGTCGCTGGACAGTGCGGAGAGCGACGTTAAAAGTCTCTTCGTCAACGCCAAGGACCCCGAGGTCTTGGTGTTTGCCGACAGCGAAACCGCCAAAGAATGTAAAGAAAAGCTTACAAATATTGTTTGCCACACCACGTCAAGCATAGAAGAAGCCAAGGATATTCTCTTCAATCACGACATCACGCTCGTGATCTGCGACGTTCGCACGGAAACGCGCGAGAGCGCCGCCCGCGTCCTTAACGCCGAGGATATCGACTCCGTCGGACACGACTTTTTAAATGCCTTCCTTGGCAAATACGGCATCCCCGTATATCTTCTTCAAAAGCAAGAGGGCGATATCAGCTCTGAGGAATTTCTTTCCTTCGCTAAGGTTGGCGTTTCCGACGTTTTAACGCTGAGGACAGAGAACAAAACGGGCTTTAAGCAGGCAGTTGCCTCTATGTGCGAGCTGGCATACAGCCAGGCGAATATGCTCCGCCTCGCCCGCGAAAACAAGGTTTTAAGCTATAAAACGGCGCAGACCGTTTCCGAGGACGGAGAGCTTGCCGAAATTACCCTTCAAGAGCTGTGCCTCTCGCTTTCTACCGACGCGGAGGACTCGAAAAGCATTCTGGAAAGCACCTCCAAGCCTACCGTTCGCTTTGACGACGTTATCGGCTCTGAGGACGCTAAGGCTGAGCTCAAATATTTCGTAGAATACTTAAAAAATCCCGCCGCATTTTTGCGAAAGGGTGTCCGTGCGCCTAAGGGTGTGCTTCTCTATGGTCCTCCCGGCACGGGCAAAACGCTTCTTGCCAAGGCAATGGCGGGAGAGAGTGACGTTACCTTCCTCTCCGCCGAGGGCAACCAGTTCTTAAAAAGATACGTCGGAGAGGGAAGCGAGGCGGTACATAAGATCTTTGCTACCGCTCGTAAGTATGCTCCCGCGATCCTCTTTATTGACGAGATCGACGCCATCGGCAAGGACAGAAATTCGCAATCGCAGGACCATACGGGCGACGTGTTGACGGCGCTTCTCACCGAGCTTGACGGCTTTAACACCGACACCTCCAAGCCCGTATTCGTGCTTGCCGCCACCAACTACGAGGTAGAAAAGGGAAATGGCGGAAAAGCGCTTGACGGAGCACTTGTGCGTCGCTTTGACAGAAAGATCTATATCGACCTTCCCACCAAGGACGAGCGCCGCCGCTACTTAAAAATGAAGCTTGCGAAATACCCAACCGTTTGCGTTAGCGATGAGGAGATTGAAAATATCGCCGTTCGCTCCACGGGTATGAGCCTTGCCGAGCTTGAGCTGGTCTTTGAAATGGCGC
Organism: Eubacteriales bacterium; assembly: GCA_045656965.1. Lineage (GTDB taxonomy): Bacteria > Bacillota > Clostridia > Oscillospirales > CAG-272 > UBA1740. Next base: position 1,396 of record JAZOSE010000045.1, on the reverse strand, counting down.
TTCGCGGTGCCATTCGGAGCGAAAGCGGCAAGGTGAGCGACGAGATGTTCGAGGAGGCGTTTGAAACCTTCCAAAGCGGAGAAAAGAAGGAGTGGAGCACCGACACGCTGGAGCGTACCGCACGCCACGAGGCGGGTCACGCGCTGCTTTGCTGTCTTTCGGGCGAGATTCCCTCGTATCTTACCGTTGTGGCACGCGCCTCGCACGGTGGCTATATGCAGCACGCCGATCGCGAGGATAAGCCCCTTTATACCAAGGAGGAGCTTTTAGCAAGCGTTCGCACCGCCCTTGGCGGCAGAGCCGCCGAGATCGTTTGCTACGGCGAAAAGGACGGTGTCTCCACGGGCGCCTCGGGTGATATTTACAGTGCTACCCGTACCGTAGAGAGTATGCTTTGCAGCTACGGTATGGACGAAAAGCTTGGACTTGCCTATGCCGATAAGACCGTGGCAAATACCCAACGCTACCACGACCGAGTGAACGAGATCTTGAAGGAGCAGCTTGCCCTTTCCGTAGATCTCATTCGCGAAAACCGCGCAACGCTCGACCGTTTCGTCGCGGCGCTTCTTGAAAAGAACCACTTAAAGGGCGATGAGATCGAAGCGCTCTTCAAAAAAACGGAATAACTCGGTGCAAACCGATTATTTAATACATTATTTTTTAGGAGGAACTAAAAATGGCTGAAGAATTTAACATGGAGCTCGCAAAAAAGAACTTTGATGCACTCTGCGCATCGCTTGACAACCGCGGCTGGACCTACGACAAGATGGAAGATAAGCTGATGATCAAGAGCGGTGTGAAGGGTGACGACCTTCCCATCGAGTTTTTCGTCAGAATTATGCCCAGAAACGAGGTCGTTCAGTTTATCTCGCCCCTCCCCTTCAATATGCCCGAGGATAAGAGAGTAGACGGCGCGATCGCTGTTTGCGCCGCTAACTACGGTCTTGTAGACGGCTCCTTCGACTATGACCTCTCCGACGGTGAGATCCGTTACAGACTCACCTGCAGCTACCGCGAGAGCGTTCTGACCGACGAGCAGCTTCGTTACATGGTCAACTGCGCCGCCGCCACCGTTGACGATTATAACGACAAGTTCTTTATGATCGCCAAGGATATGATGACGGTACAGCAGTTCATCGAAAAGGAAAACGCATAAGGGTTGACGATTTTGGCATAATCGCAAATAAATTTGCTTTTTTCGTTTGCTCCTCTCGCAGTATATTATACAGCTTCAAGTCGCAAACGAAAAATTCTGCTCAAAACTCGTCTAACCCTACGGCTTGACGCCTTTTGGCATAATCGCAAATAAATTTACTTTTTTCATTTGCTCCTCTCGCAGTATATTATACAGCTTCAAGTCGCAAACGAAAAATTCTGCTCAAAACTCGTCTAACCC
>JAZOSE010000044.1:0-11423 GCA_045656965.1 Eubacteriales bacterium | reverse complement strand
CTTCATTTCCGTATCTGTCAGGCGTCTCGCCTTATCCACCATATCGGCGTGTGCCTTGATCTGCTCGGGAGTTTGGCAGCCAAGCACCACGGAGCTGACGCCCTCCACCGAAAGAACGTAGGAGACGGCAAGAACCTCGGGCGCCATATCAAACTCCTTAGCAAGAGCGCGGAATTTCACGAGCGTGTCCTTTAAAAAGCTCATATGGGGCATAAGATTCTCGGGATCCATAAACACAAGTCCCTGAAGAAAAACGCTGCGCGTGAAAATTGCCATGCCCGCGTCCGCCATTGCCTTGATGCCTCCGTCAAGAATTCTCTCCTGGTCAAAAATGTTGAGAGGAATCTGTACTGCATCAAATCCTGCGCCTGCAATCACGTGATAATCATCCTCGGAATAAAGGCTTATTGCCGTAAGACGGGCAAGACCTTCCTTCTTTAAGCGCGCAAACTCTTCCTTTACCACTTCGGGATCCTGAATGTAATCCCAGTAATAATGCGCCATAAGAATATCTATCGTATCTACACCCAAGTTTTTGAGGCACGCCTCTGCCTGGGCGCGAATATCCGCACGAAGAGCTTCTTTGGAGGAATGATCAAAACGACCGATTTTCGTTACGATCAGAGGCTTTTCTCCGGTATACGTTTTAAGCCAGCTGCCGATCACGCGCTCGGAGTCGCCATAATTGTTGGCGGTGTCAAGCATATTAACTCCCGACGCCATAGCGGCATTTAAGATTTCGTGAGCATACTCCTCCGTGGGCTTTTCGGTTTTACCGACTATACCGTAGCTCGTACCGAGCTGAACGGTACCGAGCGAAAAAACAGACATGCTTATATCTTTTTTACTTACGTATTTCATACTATTCTCTCCTGTTTCTTTTCCTATATTCCTCCGGGGAAACCCCTACGCTACTCTTAAATATCTTATAAAAGCCGTTATAGCTGTGATAACCCGACTCCGTAGCTATCGTACCAAAGGATTTATCTGTGTTGACAAGCAGATACTTTGCGCTGTCAAGGCGCCGCCTTTTGATATATTCGCTGAAGGAAATGCCATAGCACTGAGAAAATACTCTCGACGCTTGCCTCGGTCCTAAATGTACAATTTTGGCAAGCTCCTCCAAGGAAGGCGAATGATTGAAGCGACTCGTTACATATTCCTCCATCGCCGCGCTGACCAGCATATAGCTATCCGTTTGTATAGTGCCGTCGTTTTCCGCCGCTTGCCCGATAAGTCCCTCCAAATCGGAAATAATATCCGTAATCAAAAGGCGGAAGAATGAAAGCATCCTATCGTTTGAGAAAAAGCGCTTTGAATAATACTCAAAAAATATGCGCTCCAAATAATCGGAATGTCTGCTTCCCGCATTGATGATTTGAGGCTCCTTTATTTCCGAAAGGACAGACTTAATGTGGGAATATATATCCATTTGACTATTCGCCTCGCTTTTGCGAAGCATAAAGGAAAAGCTGGTTTTGATGCCATTGACATACGAAAGGCGCTCATGTACAAAGCCCGGAGGTAAAATCAAAGTCTCGCCTTTTTTCAGCGGAATGCTTCCCTGCTCGGTTTTGAGAGATGCGGCACCATCACTTACCACGTGAACTTCATAGCCGACGTGACTGTGAACGACCTGCGTATTCTCGTTGCCCACGGAAGTAAAAAGCTTTGACATTGTGATGAGAAATTTAGCGTTTCCGATCTCCACGTCTACGTGGTAATTGTTTTTTTCTTTTTGCACGTTCAAAACCTCCATCTCTTTAAGTATACCGCATTCTTTTATTTTTTTCAATAGTATTATATGATACAAATAGGACATTTTAATGTTTTTTATTTCCTGAAAGTTTGATTGAAAGAAAAATATTTAAAAAGAAAAAGACAGCGAATTTAATTCGCTGTCTTTTACGCTCATAGAGGAATTTCGCTGTCCGTGTCACCGTCCTGCCAGCATTCGACCTTGCCTTCAAGACCAACGCTGGATGCGCGGAACACAGGATTTTTTCCTTCTTTTCTTTGCTTTTCGTAATCCTTAAGCGCGCGGAAGGCATATTTTCCAAGATACAGAATAATCGGAATATTGATCAAAGCCATAGCGCCCATCGTAACGTCGGCAATGCCCCAAAGAAGATCCGCGGAAAGTCCCGCGCCTACAAAAACGATCAAAGCGCAGATAAGATGATACACGCGCATAAACCATTTTCCCGGCTCGCGCTTCAAAAGATAGATCAGAGCCTGGTCAACGTAGTAAAGGTTTCCAAGCAACGTGGTGAAGGCGAAGAGGATCATAGCCGCCGTAATAAAGATAGGACCAAAATCGCCGAGCGTTGCCGAAAGCGATGCCTGAATATAAGGAGCGCCCTTAATAGATTCTTCGGGAGCGATTCCGGAGCACATGCACATAAACGCGGTAGCCGAGCAAACGAGAAGCGTATCAAGAAATACCGAAAGCGTTTGCACCATACCCTGCTTGACAGGGTGCGAAACATCGGCAACAGCGGAGGCGTTAGGCGCAGAGCCGACACCCGCCTCGTTGGAGAAAAGACCTCTCTTAACGCCCTGCATCAAGGCAGAGCCCGCAATACCGCCAAAAATCGCCTTGAAATCGAAGGCTCCCTTAAATATAGCCGCAAAGACCGAGGGCAGCGCGGTAATATTGAGAAGGACGATAAGAAGCGCAACGAGAATATACGCAAGACCCATAAAGGGAACCAAAAGGCTGGTCACCTTAACTATACGCTTGCCGCCACCGAAGAGACAATATCCTACCGCCACGGCAACGATACCGCCGATGATCCACTTCGTGTAATCCGCATTATAAAAGGCGTACGTCTCAAAGGTGGATTGCAGGTTGTAGGACGCCAGCATATTAAAGCCAAAGGCGTAGGTTAGCATCAGGCAGATGGAGAAAATCACAGGAAGAACACGGTTTTTGGTTACTGCCTCAATGTAATACGCAGGACCGCCATAGTAGCCGTTTTCACCCTTTTTCTTGTAGATCTGTGCAAGCGTACTCTCAACAAAAGACGTCGCCGAGCCGAGAATTGCGATCAGCCACATCCAGAAAACCGAGCCAAAGCCGCCAACGCAAATCGCCACGGAAACACCGATAATATTTCCTGTACCAACGCGAGAGGCTGTGGAAACCATCAAGGCTTGGAAGGAGGAAACTCCCTTTTTGTCGCTGGGCTTTTCTGTAACGGATTTGATCTGCTCGCCCAAGAGCCTAAACTGCATAAAACGGGTTCGGAGGGAAAAATAAAGTCCACCAAGAACCAAGAGAACGACAAGTATGTAGGTGTAAAGAGCGTCGTTCGCGGCGTTAACGATTTTTTCTAAAAAGTTCACTGCTGTTTACCTCGCAAATTTTATTCATGAAAGCCATCGATCTCTCCGCGGCAAAGCGCACCGAAAATACGGTGACGGAGTCCCGGATAATCCTTTTCCAGCTTTGATAACAGATTTTTCATATTTTCTCTTTCGGTGTTGCGGTTTTCCGGGCAAGCACTTTCCACGGTAGGTAGAGAGGCGTGCCTCATAAAATACGCAATATCCTTTTCGGGAGCGTATAGAAGCGGACGGATCAAGTACAAGTCCGAGCGCGAAAGATAGGACACGGGAGAAAAGCACCCGATCCTCCCCTCAAAAAAGAGGTTGAGCATAAAGGTGTCCACAGCATCGTCAAAGTGGTGACCGAGCGCTACGCGCGAAGCCCCCATTTCCTTAGCCGTGCTATGAAGCACACCGCGCCGCATTTTTGAGCATAGCGAGCAAGGATTCGGCTCCTTGCGTACGTCGAAAATAATTTCCGCAATGTCGGTTTTTTCCACGCGGTATTCCACGTCGATGGAGTCACAATAGCGTGCGATGGAGGAAAAATCCGAGCCCTTAAAGCCCATATCCACCGTAATCGCGCAAAGCGTATAGGGGATAGGGTAAAAGCGCCGCATCGCCGCCAAGGAGGATAAGAGCGCCATAGAATCCTTACCACCTGAAATGCCAACGGCAATCTTATCGCCGCTCTCTATCATTTTATAATCATCAACGGCACGGCGAGTAAAGCTGAGAATGCGTTGCAATTCCTTCATTGGCTGACAAACCTTTCGTTTCGTGCATAAAATGGATATTAGAATAATTTTAAAGGAGGGATCAATTTTGGCGATCCGCGTTTATATAGACCAAGGCCACAATCCCGTCAGTCCCAACTCAGGAGCTGAGGGGAACGGATACAGAGAGCAGGACCTTGTCTACACCATCGGTGTCTTAACGGCAGAGCTTCTGCGTGCTGACCCCGATTTTGAGGTTCGGCTTTCAAGACCGTCGGAGGACACACAGCTTGGCGTAAGCAACGCCGACAGTCTTAGACAGCGTGTTGACGATGCAAACGCGTGGGGGGCAGACGTGTTTCTTTCTTTGCATAACAACGCGTCCTCCAATCCCACCGTGTCCGGACTTGAGGGGCTGGTGTACCAAAGACCGGGAACGTCGGCTGATATTGCAGAGGTGTTACTCACTTCCCTCGCGCAAACAACGGGATTACGGAACCGCGGTGTCGTTGTCCGACCGGGACTCTACGTTTTGCGCCGCACGGCGATGCCCGCCGTTTTGCTTGAGCTTGGCTTTATCTCCAACCCGTCTGACGCGGCACTGCTTGCGGGAAGCCCCGAGCTTTTCGCACAGGGCATTTATCAAGGTCTATCAAATTATTACGGCGTTTAATTATTAATTATTTAGAGGACGGCGGCAAAAGTGTGATTTCATCAACAGAAAGAAAATCCTGCGCCGCACTTACGCTATTGATGGGGAAAATGCGCTCGGCACCGCAAGAAAGACAGAATACGCGAATACCGCCAGAGACGACCTCTACCTCGTAGCCGCCTTCGCCGCAAGGACAGGAAATGAGGTTTTCCGCGCAAAGATCGCTGACAACGAAATGGACGATATCATAGACCTGCGGGTCGGAAAGAAGCTCGCTATCCGCATCCTCTTGCTCCTCTTCGCCCTCTTCCCAGCCGGGAAGGCGCATATTGTTTTCTGCAAAAATAGCGTTAAGCTCCTTTGCGCTTCTGTCAAGCTCCTTTTGTAAGGACTCGGGCTTTCCTACGAAGCACACGTCAAGCTTTGTATAAGGACAAGAGAGAATAAAGGTTTCCCTTTCAAAGAAAACGTTTTGCGTAACAACGTAATTGTGCGGGCTCTCACAGAAAAGACAAGGAACGGAAAGACGCACCTTTTTGTCGTTCGTATAAGTTACGGTAAGCTCGCTTTCACCGCAATCGCATTTTAATTTCAGCATATCGGCGGAAAGAGCAAACTCTCCCACGTAACCAAGCACGGCGGTTCCGCAATGCGGGCAGTGATAAGCGATATGCGTTTGCTTTTGTTCGATAATCATATTTTTTCCTTAAACTGATGTTGCGTTTATTTTTTTGCTTGAATGGCAGAAAGGACACGTTGCGCGGCTTCTCTATCCCGCAACACCGCAATAAGCTCTGCTCCAAACTCAATAGCGGCACCCATTCCAACGGCGGTGGTCACGTTTTGGTCGGTCACAACTGATTTTTCGGATAAAACAGCACCCTTCAGATATTTCTCAAATCCGGGATAGCAAACCGCGCTTCTGCCGCTAAGCAATCCGCGTTTTCCGTAGATCATCGGGGCGGCGCATATGGCTGCCAAGTGACCGTTCGTGTCAAGAGTTCTTTGGATCATCACATCTGTAAAGGCAGACGCATCAAGATTGGTCGTTCCGGGCATTCCGCCGGGAAGGATCAAAAGAGAGATCTCCTCGGTAGCCTCCGCAGGCATAACATCGGCTGTAACGGTAATACCGTGAGCGCCCGTAACCTCGCGCGTTTTTTCAATGCTTACCGTTTTTACCTCAAGCTCGGCACGGCGAAGAAGGTCGAGCGGTGCCATAGCCTCAACCTCTTCAAAGCCGTTTGCTAAAAGCATATAGATCATAGCTTTATCCTTTCGTTATTCGTCACCGCGCATACGCATCTGACGATATTCATCCTCTGAGATCAAGAGCTCGCGCGGCTTTTGTCCGTCGGGCGGACTGACGATGCCCATATCCTGCAAGGTGTCAATGATCTTTGCCGCTTTTCCGTATCCCACGGAAAGCCTACGCTGAAGAAGTGACGTGGAGATCTTGCCGTTTTCAAAGGCAACCTCGATCGCGCGGTAAAGGAGATCCTCCTCGCTTCCGCCGCCACCGCCGCCTTCACTGACAGGGAAATCGCCTGCGGTCTTCTTTTCCTTGTTATATTTTTCGCTCTCGCGGTCCATATCTGCCATAATGCTTTCGTCATAGCGCACGGCGGACGAGTTGGTTCTGAGATATTCGGCAACGCGAAGCACCTCGTCGTCGTCAAGAAACGCACCCTGTACGCGCTTCGGTGTCATCATCTGCATACCGGGCGAGAGGAATAGCATATCACCGTTGTTGAGAAGCTTCTCTGCTCCGATGGCGTCAAGAATGGTACGGGAGTCGACCTGCGAGGCGACGTGGAAGGCAATACGGGAAGGAATGTTCGCCTTGATAACACCCGTAATAACGTTAACGGAGGGACGCTGTGTACCGATGATCAGAAGAATACCCGCCGCACGCGCCTTTGCGGCGATGCGCGCGATGGAGTCCTCTACCGCATCACGTGCTTGGAGCATTAAGTCGTGAAGCTCGTCGATAACGATAACGATATGCGTCATTTTTTCACGCTCGGGGTGATCCTTGAGCGTTGCGTTATACGCTTTAATATTACGCACTCCGACGCGCTCGATCACATCGTAGCGGCGCTCCATTTCATTGACTGCCCAAGAAAGAGCGCCTGCCGCCTTTTGCGCGTCCGTCACGACGGGAACCAAAAGGTGCGGTATATTGCAATAGGATTTAAACTCAACCTTTTTCGGGTCAATTAGGATAAGCTTAACCTCGTCGGGTCTCGCCTTATAAAGAAGGCTGACGAGAATAGAGTTGATACAAACCGATTTACCCATACCCGTTGCACCTGCAACAAGAAGGTGAGGCATTTTTTCAAGATCGGCGAATACAGGAACTCCGACAACGTCAACGCCAAGGCAAACCGTGGTTTTTCCCGCAGCATTACGGAAGGTATCGGTGTCTAAAAGCCCACGCAGGCGCACCGTGCTGTATTTGGTATTCGGAACCTCGATACCGACGGCGGCTTTGCCGGGAATAGGGGCTTCAATACGAACCGAAACTGCCTCAAGATTCATAGCGATCTCGTTCACGAGATTCTCAATCGAGCGGATCTTAACGCCCGGCTTCGGAACAAGCTCGTAACGCGTCAAACGAGGACCGCGGGAAACACAGCTGATGCGTGCTTCCACGCCGAAGCTTTCCAGCGTTGCCATCAGCTTTTGTTCCTTGTCCTTAATGATCTCTTCGCTCTCGCCGCTGTTAACGTCATCCTCCTCATGAAGAAGAGAAAGCGGCGGGAAGCTGTAAAAGAAGGGCTCGTCCTCTTGCTTATAATATTCCTCAGCCTCAGAGGCAAAGCTTTCAATTCCTGCGCGCTCAATGGGCTGAACGTCGTTGATGACGAGCGTCTGCTCAGTCTTTTCCTCTACTCTATCGCTTTCCGAGGCGTCGTCTATAACCTCTTGGCTTTCAAGGATGTCTTCCGATACAGCGACTTCCTCAAGGGGAGGCATATCGTACGCCACGTTTTCGGTGGGAATACCGCCGTCCTCCTCATCGCTGTCGTTATCTGCGCCCATCGGCACGTCGACCGTGACGTTAGGAACCGCCTTTTCTTGCGGTCTTTCGGGAATGGGGCGGTCGCTGACGACCTCAACCTTGGTAAAGGTGTTGTCTGCGGGAGTATAGGCGGCGGAGGAAGGAACGCCAACGGTATCCTCGTCCGCGTCACTCACACGATAAGATGCTTCCGCGCTTACGGCAATATCGGGAATCTTGGAGAAAAAGTCGTCGTCCGACGAAAAGGCACTTGCAGAAGCGACGCTCGTCGCGCTTTCTTCGCTGGGCTCGTCCTCAAAGTCCGCGTTGGCGTCGTAGAAATGGCGCGAGGAGGTTCTTGCACCCTCGCCGTCTCCAACCAGCATAAAATGGTTGCTCGCAAACGGACGGTAGCCGCTCTCGCTTTCCGATTTGACAACGGCGGGCATATGCGTTACTGCCTGCTTGGTATAGAAGTCCTCCTCTTCCCTTTCCTTGCGCTCTCTTCTTACGTGCTCCGCCTCTGCCTTTTTCAAGGCCTTTTTCTCTTTCGATTCGGCACGCGCCTTGGAAAGATACGCCGCAAAGCGAAGTGCAGCTCGTTTGATTTTTCCGAAGGTGAGATCAAAGAAGAAGAAAAGGAAAACGACGAGTGCTACAACGGAGAAGATCAGCGTTCCTGCCTTGTCGACTAAAAGGCGAATCGGTAAACCGATGAGATTTCCGAAAACACCGCCGCCGATTCCCTCGTTACCTAATGCCCAAAAGGACGTGACCTCTGTTTTTTGCGCGTCGTCCACTCCGTAGGTGTAAAAAAGAATACCGACGGTCAAAAGAGCGCAAAAGCCGAAGATCGCCTTTTTAAGCAAGGCGTGACGCTTGACCTCTGCCCTCCAGAAGATCGAAGCCAAAAGGCAAAGCGGAGGAATAAAATACGCGGCGTTACCAAAAAGGCCAAAGAAAACACGGCCGATGAAATCACCGAAAACACCGACGGAGACCTCGGTGTATATGCATATACCGAAAAAGGCGCAAAGAGCAAGCATCACCACGGGCATAGCCACGTGAACGGCGCTGTTTTCGGAGAGTGCTTTTTTCTGTTTTCTTGCCTTCTTCGGAGCTTCCTTCTTTTTGGGCTCCGTTGCCTCCGAGGACTCTTCCCTTTGGGTCGAGCTTACTTCTTCCTCGCTGACGGATCCGGCTTTATCCTTTTTCTTCCACATAGCTTTCCTTTCTAAACGCTTCTATCGTTTCGCTTGAAGGGTATAAAATCCCCTCAATGTATGCAAGATAAATATACTATAATATTATCATACCAAATTTTTGAAGGAAAAACAAGTGTTTTCACACTTAAAAGATTTATTTTTTTATTTTCTCACAAAAAAGAAAGGAAGTTTTTGTGTTTTCTGTCAAAAAACAAAGAAATATCTTTCCCGCAGTTTTCGCCGGAATTCTTAACGGTCTTTTGGGAACGGGAGGCGGCATACCGCTTTGGTTTGCGGTAAACGCGCAAAAGGACCGAAGAACAGCGTTTGCCACCGCCTCGGCGGGCGTTTTAATTTTATCTCTCGTTTCCGTTATTCTTTACCGCACGAACGCACCGCTCGTTCCCGCAAGCATGACCTTTTCTCTTTGGCTTGCCGTTCTCGGCGGTGCCCTCGGTGCCGCGCTTTTGAAGCGCGCTCCGCTCGCTCTTTTGCGCCTCGTTTTTTCCTTTCTCCTGATAGGCTCGGGCGCATATACCGTAATAAAGGTGGTATACGATGCCTTTTTTGCATAATCTTCTTACCCTTTCCCTTTCTGTGCTTGCTGGGTTGGGCGTTGGGAGCGGTGGGCTTTTCCTGCTATGGCTCAGTGAGGGCTTGCGCATGGAGCACGGTGCCGCGCTTTTTTTCAACCTCTGCTTTTTTATCAGCGCACTTGCCTGTGCCGTTTCCATTCATGCAAGACGAAGGATGCTCGACTACCGCTTTCTCCTTGAGATCGTTCTCTTCGGTATTCCGGGCGTTTTTCTCGGTCGGTGGCTCAACACCTTCTTCTCACCGCTTCTTTTGCGCCTCCTTCTCGGTCTTTTCCTAATCGTATCGGGTATATTTTCGCTCATAATCACAAAAAAGAAGAAAGATTAGTCAAAACACCCTCCCATCTCTTGACAAAAGTGCAAAAAAAGTCTATAATGACAAAGAAAGTATTTTGCATTATCATATATGTCGCTTTTCGCGGCAGGAGGGACACAATGATTCAACTTTATAACACTCTTTCCTTCAAAAAAGAAGAATTTAAACCGCTTGAGCCCGGCAAGGTTAAAATGTACGCCTGCGGTCCTACCGTTTATAACTTTTTCCACGTTGGAAACGCGCGTTGCTTTACCGTTTTCGATATGCTTCGCCGTTATTTTGAGTACAGAGGCTACGAGGTGACCTTCGTACAGAACTTCACCGATATTGACGATAAGGTCATTCGCCGTGCCAACGAGGAAGGCATCACCTACAGTGATATCGCCTCCCGCTATATCAAGGAATACTTTACCGATGCCGAGGGCCTTGGCGTAAAGCACGCCACCGTTCATCCCCTTGCGACCGACAACATCGATATGATCCTTGAAATCGTTAAGACCTTGGTTGACAAGGGCTACGCTTATCCCTCGAACGGCGACGTGTATTTCCGCACTCGCAAATTCAAGGATTACGGCAAGCTTTCGGGTATTGCCGTTGAGGATCTCGACTCCGGCGCAAGAATCGACGTTTCCGAGCAGAAGGAGGATCCGCTTGACTTCGCGCTTTGGAAAGCGGCAAAGCCCGGTGAGCCTGCTTGGAAATCTCCTTGGGGCGAGGGCAGACCCGGTTGGCATATCGAATGCTCCGCAATGGTCAGAAGATACCTCGGTGAAACCATCGATATCCACTGCGGCGGTCAGGACCTGATCTTCCCCCACCACGAAAACGAGATCGCGCAGTCTGAGTGCTGCACCGGCGCGCCCTTTGCACGCTACTGGATGCACAACGGCTATATCAACGTTGACAACCAGAAGATGTCCAAGTCCTTAAACAACTTCTTCACCGTCCGTGAGATCGCCGAAAAATACGGATACCTTCCTATCCGTCACTTCCTTCTCTCCTCTCACTACCGCTCTCCCATCAATTTCTCAAAGGATATTATCGAGCAGTCCGTTGCGGCAGTTGACCGCATTCTCGGCTGTGCCGACGCTCTTGAGTTCTACGTAAAGAACGCCGAGGGTGACACGCTCCGCGAGGGAGAGGACGCACTCGTAAAGGAATTTGAGGCGTGCAAGGCGGCAATGATCGAAGCGATGGACGACGACCTCAACACCGGAAACGGTATCGCTTGCCTCTACGATCTTATCCGCAAGCTCAATCAGGCGATGAACGGTGCAACGCCCGCATCCCGCGCCGCTATTATAGCAGGCAAAGCGCTCTTTGACGAGATCACGAATCTCTTTGGCTTCGTACGCGAAAAGAACGACGACGATGAGTTCGTAAAAGAGATCGAGGCAGCCATCGAGGCTCGCAAGGCAGCCAAGAAGGAAAAGAACTACGCCGAGGCTGACCGCATCCGCTCTGCCCTTGCCGAAAAGGGCGTTATCCTTGAGGACACCCCCCAAGGCACCAAATACAAAATCGTTAAATAACGAGAAATAAATCAAGGCAGTCGCTTGCGACTGCCTTTTTAATAGAGAGGAGTTTCAGCAAGACAGCGGACG
>JAZOSE010000043.1:0-3043 GCA_045656965.1 Eubacteriales bacterium | reverse complement strand
AAATCGGCTCTTTTCTTTTTTTACCCCTCGGTGCGACAGAATTCGCCAAGCGAGCTTGGTATACTAAGTAAAAAGGAAAAACAAAAAGGAAGTAAACGCTATGGAAACACAGGCAACTGCCGTATGCTCCTTCAAGGACGGAACGCTCTGCGTCGCTGTTGGCGGCGAGATCGATCATCACTCTGTGCGCTCGGTGCGCGAGGAGATCGACGCTGCGCTTTATCTCTATCAGCCTAAGAGGGTAGCGCTCAACCTCTCGGGAATGAAATTTATGGATAGCTCGGGGCTCGGCTTTATCGTCGGAAGACTGGAAAACGCAAAGGCGCTTGGCGCAACGCTTGAAATTACGGGCGCCTCCGAGCGCGTAAAGAAAATATTTGAAATGGCAGGGCTTCTTCGCACAGAAGGGCTGACCGTTCGCTAAAAAGAAAGGAAAAGACTATGAAAAATATCTGTATCAACCGTTTGGACTTCGCATTTTCCGCCATCTCCGAAAACGAGAGCGTGGCGCGCTCGCTCGTTGCCGTTGCCGTCTCAACCCTTGACCCAACGCTCGAGGAGCTTGCCGACTTGCGCTGTGCCGTCTCCGAGGCGGTCACCAACGCCATCGTTCACGGCTACAAAAACGGCGCTGTGGGAGAGGGTAAGAGGCAAGGCCGCGTTTACATATCGGTCTGTCTTTATAAGGACAGGAGCGTGAAGATCGAGGTGCGCGACAAGGGAGTCGGCATTGCGGATATTGCCCGCGCGCGCGAGCCTCTTTATACCACCGACGAGAGCGGCGAAAGAAGCGGTATGGGCTTTGCCGTCATGGAGGCGTTCACCGACCGCGTCCGTGTTTTTTCTCGCGTGGGACACGGCACGCGCGTTGCGCTTTATAAGCGCCTTGGCGTCCAAGAAAAGACCGAGGGAGCCGATACGTGAAAGGCGAAGAAACGTGGAAGAAAAATATCGGGATAATTTGATACTGTTAAGGTCGGCAAGGGAGGGAAGCGAGGCGGCACAGGAAAAGCTCGTGCTTCTTAATATGGGGCTCGTCAAAAGCATCGCTTCGCGCTTCACGGGGCGCGGCACCGACTTTGAGGACCTCGTGCAGATCGGAAGCATGGGGCTTTTAAAGGCAATTCGCACCTTCGACGAGGAGCGCGGATGCGTTTTCTCTACCTATGCCGTACCGCTCATTCTCGGGGAGATCCGCCGCCATCTGCGCGACGACGGACCGATCAAGGTCTCGCGCGTTCAAAAACGGGTCGCCGCCGCCATTATGGCGGAAAAGGAGCGCCTCGCCGCCCTCGGTGTGTTCGATGCGCCGCTCTCACTCGTTGCCGAGAACGTCGGCATCAGCAAGGAGGAGGCGGCAGAAGCGCTCGATGCCGTCAGCCCGCTTCGCTCTCTCTCCGAGCCTATTTCGGGAGACGATAACGGGACCACGCTGGAAAGCACCCTTGCCGATGACGGCGCAAACGAAAAAAGCTTCGAGCGCATAGCGCTCTCCGCCGCCATAAAGAAAATGCCCCTTCTTCGTCAAAGGATTGTTTTTCTCCGTTATTTCAAGGACTGCTCGCAAGAGGAAACCGCCCGCGCCCTTGGACTCTCACAGGTCAAGGTCTCCCGTGAGGAGAAGAAAATACTTCTTTTTCTGCGCGAGGAGCTGTCCTAAAACAGAAAGACAGCGCGCTAAATGTTAATTATATGTGAATTATGGAAAAAACACTTGATTTTTCCTCTCATTTTGACTAAAATAGTTTTAGCACTCAAAAAGCGAGAGTGCTAAAACTGTACAAACAGCCCTTGCAAACGCAAGGATAAAAGGAGGAATTCAATATGACGCTTAAACCCCTTCTCGACCGTGTTGTCGTAAAGCTCGTAGAGATGGAAGAAACCACGAAAACGGGTATCATTCTGCCCGGCACCGCAAAGGAAAAGCCCCAGGTTGCCGAGGTCGTAGCCGTTGGCCCCGGTGGCATTGTTGACGGTGAAAAGGTTGAAATGACCGTGAAGGTCGGTGACCGTGTCGTCACCTCGAAATACGCAGGCACCGAGATCAAGTGTGACGGCGTAGAATATAACATCGTCCGCATCGGCGACATTCTCGCCATCGTAGAATAAGAGAAAGAAAGGATATAACCATTATGTCTAAGAATATCGTATATGGCAACGACGCTCGCGCCGCTCTTCTTCGCGGCGTTGACCAGCTTGCCGACACCGTAAAGATCACCCTCGGCCCC
This sequence comes from Eubacteriales bacterium, assembly GCA_045656965.1. Lineage (GTDB taxonomy): Bacteria > Bacillota > Clostridia > Oscillospirales > CAG-272 > UBA1740. The sequence continues at coordinate 815 of JAZOSE010000043.1, read as the reverse complement.
AAGGGCAGAAACGTTGTTCTCGCAAAGCAGTTCGGCGCACCCCTTATCACCAACGACGGTGTGACCATCGCCAAGGAAATCGAGCTTGAGGATGCCGCAGAGAATATGGGCGCACAGCTCGTTCGCGAGGTCGCTACCAAGACCAACGACGCGGCAGGTGACGGTACCACCACCGCAACCATTCTCGCGCAGGCTATGATCCGCGAGGGTATGAAGAACGTAACCGCAGGCGCAAACCCCATGGTTCTCCGCCGCGGCATCTCCAAGGCTGTTGACGCTGCTGTGGCTGCCCTGATGGCAAACGCAAAGGCGGTTAGCGGCACCGCCGATATCGCAAGAGTCGGCACCGTCTCCGCAGGCGACGAGGTCATCGGCACCCTGATTGCAGACGCTATGGAAAAGGTCACCGCAGACGGCGTTATCACCGTTGAGGAGTCCAAGAGCGCAGAGACCTATTGCGAGGTCGTTGAAGGTATGCAGTTTGACCGTGGCTACCTCTCTCCCTATATGGTAACCGACACCGAGAAGATGGAGGCGGTCATTGACGACGCATTCATTCTCATCACCGATAAGAAGATTTCGAACATCCAAGAGCTTCTTCCCCTTCTTGAGCAGATCGTTCAGTCGGGCAAAAAGCTTGTCATCATCGCTGAGGACGTAGAGGGCGAGGCGCTTACCACGCTCGTGCTCAATAAGCTCCGTGGCACCTTCACCTGCGTTGCCGTCAAGGCTCCCGGCTTTGGCGATCGCAGAAAGGAAATGCTCCGCGATATCGCGATCCTCACGGGCGGTACGGTCATCACCGACGAGCTCGG
>JAZOSE010000042.1:0-4912 GCA_045656965.1 Eubacteriales bacterium | reverse complement strand
GGAGCGATGATGTAGCTCTTCTTGCCTTCCTCATTTTCAAGAAGTGCAATATAAGCAGTACGGTTAGGGTCGTATTCAACGCCGATAACCTTTGCGGAGCCTTCAGCCTGACGCTTGAAGTCCACGATTCTGTACTTGATCTTGTTGCCGCCGCCGTGATGACGAACGGTGATTCTGCCGTAGCTATTGCGTCCCGCATGCTTTTTCTTGGTCTCAATGAGGCTCTTCTCGGGAGCGAACTTCGTAAGCTCCTGGAAAGAGGGAGTAACCATGCTTCTGCGGGAAGGAGTAGTAGGCTTATAGTTCATAGTAGCCATTCTGTTTACCTCCCGTTAATTCAGGCTGTCGAAGAATGCAATGGTCTTGGAGTCCTCGGTAAGAGTAACGATTGCTTTCTTCCACTCGCCGGTGTAGCCCGCGTGAACGCCGAGTCTCTTGGGCTTCTTCTTCATGTTGATGGTGTTAACGTCGGCAACCTTAACGTCGAACATAGCCTCGACCGCTGCTGCGATCTCTGCCTTGTTGGCGTCCTTAACTACCTTGAATACATAGCGCTTGCCGGAAATCATATCCATTGCCTTCTCGGTGATGACAGGCTTCAAGATAACATCAGAAAGGTTTCTCATTTTACATATACCTCCTGGATCTTTTCTGCTGCGCCCTGTGCGAGGATCAAGGTGTCGGCATTTACGATGTCGTACACGTTGATTGCGTTGTAGACGGTGGTCTTAACACCGGGGATGTTGTCACAGCTCTTGATAACCTTCTCATCAACTGCGGGAAGAACGATCAGCGTCTTCTTTGCAGCGGATACGGCTGCGAGCATAGCAACCATCGTCTTGGTGCTGTAGTTCTCGGTAGCGATGTTATCCACTACTACGAGGTTCTCGCTTGCGACCTTGTCGGTCAGCGCGCCGAACAGTGCAGCTCTCTTAACCTTCTTATTGAGGGTTACGCGGTAGCTACGGGGCTTGGGGCCGAGTGCGATACCGCCGTGGGTCCACTGAGGAGAACGGGTAGAGCCCTGTCTTGCGTGACCGGTACCCTTCTGCTTCCAGGGCTTCTTGCCGCCGCCCGAAACCTCGGTGCGGGTAAGCGTGGACTGCGTGCCCTGTCTTTGATTGAGCAGATATGCTCTAACTGCGGTATGGAGGACGGTTGCGTTGACCTGTGCGCCGAAGATCACATCGGAAAGCGCGATTTCGCCAACCTTTTCGCCTGCCATGTTCACTACATTAATATTAGGCATTCGTGTTTCCTCCTTCCGTTATGCTTTCACAGAATCGCGGATGAAGACGATGCCGCCCTTTGCACCGGGAACAGCGCCCTTAACAGCGATAATGTTCTTGTCTGCGTCGATCTTTACTACAGCGAGGTTGAGGATCGTGATCTGCTCGTTACCCCACTGACCAGCCATCTTCTTGTTCTTATAGATACGAGAAGGGGTGGAGTTTGCGCCCATAGAACCGGGCTGACGGTGTACGGGACCCGTACCGTGCGTCATTCTGAGGATGTGATGGTTCCATCTCTTGATCGAGCCGGTATAGCCGTGACCCTTGCTGGTTCCAGTGATGTCGACCTTCTCGCCTGCGGCGAAGGTATCGACGGAAACAACCGCGCCAACCTCATACGAGCTGCAATCTTCAAGGCGGAATTCCTTCAGGTGTCTCTTAGGAGAGATGCCTGCCTTCTTGAAGTGACCAAGCTCAGCCTTGGTCAGATGCTTTTCCTTCGCTTCAGCAAAAGCGAGCTGGATTGCATCGTAGCCGTCGTTTTCGACGGTCTTCTTCTGTGCCACCGCGCAAGGACCTGCTTCAATCAGGGTTACGGGGATGACGTTGCCGACCTCATCGAAGATCTGGGTCATGCCCAGCTTCTTACCGATAATGCCTTTTTTCATTTTTACCTCCGTTCGTTATTGGTTGATGCGTTTGATTTTTCGGTTTCCCGATCGCATCAACGTGACCACGGGTAGTGGATTTGGTTTTCGTACGCGTTCGTACGTTGGGATTTACGCCTTGATCTCAATCTCAACGCCTGCGGGAAGCTCAAGGTTCATAAGAGCCTCGATGGTCTTCTGCTGGGGGTTAAGGATGTCAACCAGACGCTTGTGGGTGCGAGTCTCAAACTGCTCGCGGCTGTCCTTGTACTTGTGAACCGCACGGAGAATGGTGATGATCTCCTTGTCGGTGGGCAGCGGGATAGGACCCGAAACCGTGCCGCCGTTTCTCTTCGCTACTTCTACTACCTTTGCCGCAGCAGCATCTACGAGGGTGTGGTCATAGCTCTTGAGCTTCACTCTGATTTTTTCCTTTGCCATTGTTTTTGCCTCCTTCTAAATTTCTTTTTCAGGGGGGCGATTTTCATTCACACCGCGCCGCGCGTTTCCGCGCTCCCCGAACAAATGCCGGGAAACCGCCCTTGATTTTTCAAGGACTCCCGGACGCTTGCGCTATGCTGTGTGAAAAGCTTTGTTTCGCCCGTTTGTCGGACATACTCCACGGAAATTCCCCACTTTTCAGGGTGGCAACCTCCCGCTTCATCGCATATCAAGCTTATATATTTTACATTATTTGGTCCAAAAAAGCAATACCTTAAAGAAAAGTTTTTCGTAGAAATTTTCAATGTTTTTCCCTTTCCTTTTTGTACACATTGCACAAAATAGAAGGGTTTGCTACCGATTTTCGCCATTTTTACCGCCTTTTACACACTCTATTTTGAGTCGAAAGCGATTTTTTCATCACTTTTTTTAATTTTTTCCGTTTTTTGACGAAAAAAATTGCTTTTTCCTACCGATTTTCGCCAAAACAGTTACATTTTATTAATATATATGCGTTAAAATACTTTTGTTGAACATTTCGCAGGGAAAGCCCCTGCCGACAGAATGGAGTATCCATATGAAAGAAACCTTAAAAAAGCCCTACGCGCTCGTACTGCTTGCCACCGCGATTCTTTCCGCCACCGCCACAGCGATAAGAGCCTTTCTCTTCTTATTCCGCTATGATGCGGCACCCGGTCATTTTGAGCCGAGCGCTCTTAGCGACCTTCTCTTCCCTCTTTTGCTCGTGATCTGTGCCGTTCTTTACGCCGCCTTCGGGTTTCTCTCTCGCGCACAGCTTGAGGAAGGCGAGCGACGCTCTACCGTTTTCGTCACCTTTGCCTCTGCGTTTGCGGCGGTAGCCACGGCGGTATGGGTCGTCACGATGGTGCCACGCGTTTTCTCCGCCGCTTCTCTTCTTGATGGTCTTTTCTGCGCGCTTGCCACGCTTTTCGGCATTTCCCTTGTCTTGCACTTTGCACTTTGCGCGCTTGACACAGGCTCCTTCACGCTCAAGGCACTAAGTGCTATCGGCTCTGTGCTTTTCTCGGTATTCTATATTCTTCACTCTTACTTTGACACCGCGCTGGTTTTAAACAGTCCCGTTAAGATCTTTGACCAGCTCACACTCTCGGTGCTTGCGCTTTTCTTTATCGCCGAATGCCGATTCCTCTTCGGCACGGCAAAAAACGCCGTTTACCTCCCCCTTTCAATGCTGACCTTCACCCTCTCGCTCACAAATGCGCTCCCTGAGCTTATCTACGCCTTAAAGAGCGGCGAGGCACTCTCCGGCAACATCGTGCACGGCTTTATGCTCCTTGCCGTTGCCCTTTACGCCGCCGCCCGTCTTTTAGCGATGCTTGAGCTTGGCAAGAAGTCCGACGCACGCGGCGTGTACGCCGACGAGATCAAGGAAAGCACCGAAAACGATCTTCATCCCGACGTTGACACTCATATCGCTCTTTACGACCTCGACCAGCAGTCCTTTGACTTCGGCGACGAGGGCGAAGAGGGTGAAAGCGAAGAGAGCAAGGCTGAAGGTGAAAACGAAGGCGGAAGCGGCGAGGAAGCCGAAGAAAGCATTGACAGCATCGACACCACTCTAAACTTCAAGCGCCACGAATAAAGGAAGCCTGCCGTTATGAAAAAAATACTGGTTATCGACGGTAACAGCATTATCAACCGCGCCTTTTACGGCATCCGACCGCTCTCCACCAAGGACGGTCGCCCCACAAACGCCGTGTACGGAATGCTAAACATCGTCACCCACCACTTAAAAACCATATGCCCCGACTACGCCGCCGTGGCGTTCGACCTAAAAGCCCCCAATTTTCGCAAGCAGCGCTTTTCCTACTACAAGGAGGGCCGTCACGAAACGCCCCCCGATCTGCTTGCGCAGTTTGACGATGCCAAGGAATGCTTGCGTTACCTCGGACTTCACACCTTGGAGCTTGAAGGATACGAGGCAGACGATATTTTAGGCACCGTCGCCTCCTTTGCCGAGGCGGGTGAGGATATCCACGCCTACGTGCTTTCGGGCGACCGCGACCTTTTACAGCTCATTAGCCCTCACGTTACCGTATTGCTTGCCTCTACGGGAGAAACACAGACCTTTGACCGCGACGCCTTTTTCGCCAAGTACGGCATTGAGCCCTCCGAGTTTATTGACTTAAAGGCGCTGATGGGTGACTCCTCGGACCACATTTACGGTGTGCCGGGCGTAGGTGAAAAAACGGCGTTAAAGCTGATATCCGAATTCCACTCGGTGGATGGCGTTTACGAAAACCTTGACTCCCCCACCGTGTCTAAGGGCGTGCGCGCAAAGCTGGAGGCAGGCAAGCAGTCGGCATACGACTCGCGTTGGCTTGCCACTATTTGCCGCGAGGTGCCGCTCGGCATCACGCTTGACAGCCTTTCGTATAGCGGGATCGACAACGACCGCATGTATGAAAAGTGCGTTTCTCTTGAATTTCACCAGCTTATTCGCAAGTTTGGTCTTAACGCTCCCGAAGCTTGCGCCTGCGGCAAGAGCGAGAGCGAAGAAAAAAGCATTCCCGCTCCCGTAAAGGAATATAAGGAAGCCTCTGCCGAAGA
>JAZOSE010000041.1:0-7823 GCA_045656965.1 Eubacteriales bacterium | reverse complement strand
GGGTGCCGGCGAGGTGTTTCAGGTAACCACCATCGGCTACAACACTGAATATAAGAACGCAGAGGAGTACTACGCAAACGACTTCTTCGGTCGCCGCGCGGGTCTCTCCGTCTCCGGTCAGCTTGAAGGCGAGGTTGCCGCCATGGGCCTCGGTAAGATCTATACCTTTGGTCCCTCCTTCCGCGCTGAGAATAGCAACACCCCCCGTCACGTTGCGGAATTCTGGCACGTTGAGCCCGAGGTTGCCTTTGCTGAGCTTCCCGACATCATTGAGATCGCCGAGGAAATGATCAAATACGTCATCCGCGACGTCATGGAGAAATGCCCCGAGGAGCTTGCTTTCTTTGAAGCTCGCTTTGAAAAGGGTCTGCTTGATAAACTGACGAGCGTTGTCGAAAATGATTTCGCTATTGTTGATTACACCACTGCGATCGACCAGCTCAAAGCGTCGGGCGTCAAGTTTGAGTACCCCGTGGAGTGGGGACTTGACCTTCAAACCGAGCACGAGCGCTATATCACCGAGGAGATCTATAAGAAGCCTGTATTCCTTACCAACTATCCGAAGGACATCAAGGCGTTCTATATGAAGCAAAATCCCGACGGCAAGACGGTTGCCGCCACCGACCTTCTTGTTCCCGGTGTCGGTGAGATCATCGGCTGCTCCGAAAGAGAAGCGGACTACGACAAGCTTGTTGCCGCGATGGAGGCACGCGGTATGAACCTTGACGACTACCGCGATTACCTTGACCTTCGCAAGTTCGGCTCCGTGCCTCACTCGGGCTTCGGACTCGGCTTTGAGCGTATTATTATGTACGTTACGGGTATGTCCAATATCCGCGACGTGATCCTCTATCCCCGCACGGTAGGTAATATCCGTTAATGCGGGAAACCAAAATCCTTTAGAAAGGAGCAAAAAATGAGAACCTTAATTTTCCCCCCAAAATACACCTCTAAGCTCTCCTTACGAGAGACCCAAAGAGCGATCAAGCTCATTAAGGATACCTTCCAAAGCGAGCTTGCCACCGCACTCAACCTCGACCGTATCACTGCCCCCATCATCGTAAAGCAGGGAAGCGGCATCAACGACGACTTAAACGGCACCGAGCGCAAGGTGCATTTCACTATGGCAGAGATCGACGGCTCGGCAGAGGTCGTTCAGTCGCTTGCCAAGTGGAAGAGAATGGCTCTTTACCGCTACGGCTACGGAGAGGGCGAGGGCATCTATGCCGATATGAACGCTATTCGCCGCGATGATAGCGCTGACAACACCCACTCGCTTTTCGTAGATCAGTGGGACTGGGAAAAGGTCATCAGTCGCGCAGACAGAACTGAGGAGTACCTCAAAAACGTCGTCCTCACCATCGTTCGCGCCCTTTGTAAAACCCAAAAGCTTTTAAACGCCCGTTATCCAATGCTCAAAAGCAAGATCAAGGAGGACGTTTACTTCATCAGCTCCGAGGAGCTTTTGCAAAAATACCCCGACAAGACCGCCAAGGAGCGTGAGGACCTTATCACTCGCGAGCACGGCACCGTCTTTATTATGAAGATCGGCGCGCCGCTTTCAAACGGCGAAAGCCACGACGGACGCGCACCCGACTACGACGATTGGTCGCTCAACGGCGATATTATGGTCTGGAACGAGGTGCTCGGTCACGCGCTTGAGATCTCCTCAATGGGTATCCGTGTGGATGCCGAGGCAATGGATAGACAGTTAAAGGCTCGCAAGGCGGACGACCGCCGCGCCTATCCTTATCACAAAATGGTGTTAGAGGACACGCTTCCGCTTACCGTAGGCGGCGGCATCGGTCAGTCGCGCATCTGTATGCTTCTTCTTGAAAAGGCACACGTCGGCGAGGTGCAGTCGTCGGTTTGGCCTGAGGAAATGGTCGAAGCCTGCCGCGCGCACGGCATCATTCTTCTTTAAAACGTGAGAACGCAATGCAAAAAGGCATTGCGTTCTTTTTGTAAAACGAAAACCACGCGATAGTCGCGTGTTGGGGATAGATTAACCGGTGAGAAAAAATTCTCCAAGGGATATTTATGGGTAGCAAGTAACAATGGCATGGCTGGCAGGCCAAGCTAAAACGCAATTGTGCGTCGCCGGTATCGTTTAGGGTTTTACCCGAAACTGAAAACCCCCCGTTACACGGGGGGGTATTGTATTTTAGCGATCAATCTTCGTCGTCCATGCAATGAAGGGTATAGTTTCCCGTACGATAATTGCGAATGTTTGCGTTTTTGGTCTTCGACCATTCCTCTTTCGTTCCCGCGAAATATAAGTGCGCAAGCGCAGAGCAATCGGCACAGATCGGGTCAGAGGCGATAGAGCCGATCTCGGTCAGCGTGCGCGGTAGGTGAAGGCTTACTAAGCTTTCACAACCTTCAAACGCGCCGAGGCAAACGTCCTTGACACCCTCGGGAATTTTGATCTCCTCTAAGCTTTTGCACGCAATAAATGCATAGCAGGGAACTTCTTCGAGCGTGGAAGGAAGCTGTACGTCTTTTAGCGCGGAGCATTCTTTGAAGCAGAAGCTGCCCATAGCGGTCAACCCATCGGGAAGCGCGATGGCTTTTAGCATCTTGCATCTTGAAAATGCCTCTTCGCCAAGCACCCTGAGCGTTGTGGGGAGCTTGACGGATTTTAGCTTGGTACAGCTTGAAAAAGTGTGCTTATCCAAAACCGTAACGCCCTCGGGAATTGTGACGGCGGATAAGCTTTCGCAAGCGTAGAATGCCCACTGTCCGATAGCGAGAACGCCCTTAGGCATAGAGACTTGGACAAGATTCTTACTTGAAAAAAAGGCGCTGTCTGCGATGATCTTGCAGTCCGCGTGAACAGTGCAGGTGCGCACCTTGGAGGAGGTGGTCTTGACAAAAGCGAAGAACGGATTTTCCTCGTTTCCTAAATAAAGTCCGTTATCAAACTTGTGGTATTTTATCTTGTCGCAACCCACAAAGGCACAGTCGCCAATACTGATCAAGCTTCCACCGAGTGTAACGCGTTCAAGGCCTTCACAGCCCATAAACGCCCCCGAGCCGATCTTTGCTACTGCGCTCGGTATGGCGATGCTTTGAAGGGAAACGCAACCTTGAAAGTCCTCGTAAGAAATGGCGGTCAAGGTGTCGGGAAGGGTCACGCTTTTAAGATGTTTGCAACCGCTAAAGAGGGAGCTTTCAAGGCTCGTTATGCCCTCGGGAATACGCGCCTCGGTAAGTGCGGTGCTTGAAAACGCACCGAGCCCGATCACAGTCACGCCCTCGGGGATCGCACACTCTGCAAGGCTCTCACAGCCCTTAAACGCCCACTCGCCAATGCTCGTAACACCATCGGGGAGCGAAAGCGACCTTAGGCTCTTGCAGTCGGTAAAGGCGTGACTGCCGATGGCGGTCAGCCCCTCGGGAAGAAGAACCTCCCCAAGAGTCGCACAGCCTGCGAAAGCATAGCCGGGAAGCGTCTTAATGCCCGACGGGAGCGTAACAGCCATAAGGCTTTCGCAATTTCTGAACGCCGATTGCCCGATGCCGATCAGCCCTTCGGGAAGTACAACTGTTTCAAGCTTCTTATGGTTCCAAAGGGCAGCGGGAATGATAAATTTGCAGTCCTCGTGCAAGAGGCACGAGGTGATATTCTCGTCAGCCCCACGCACAAGCGCAAAATAGGGGTTATCGACAGTGCCGAGATACTGCCCGTTATCGTAAGTATTCAGCTTTAAGGAATTGCAGTTATCAAAATCCTCGTCAAGCAGGGAAAGATTTTTCGGCAAGGTGAGGCTTGTAAGGCGCTGGCAGTTATAAAACGCAGAGTGGTGAATGGCACTTACCCCATCGGGAATGCGGATCCTATTTAAAGAGAGACAAGAATAAAACGCTTGCTCCGAAATGGTCCTTAAGCGGCTTTCGTCCTTGAAAATAAAGGTGTGCATTTTTGAGCAGCGGGCAAACGCAGTCCGCCCGATGACCTCCACGCTCGCGGGAATGATCACTTCCTCTAAGAACTCGCAAGGAAACTTCATATGGGGACCGCTAAACGCCTCCGCGCCTATCGCGGTAACGGGCTTGCCCTCATACACTGCGGGAATTTCAAGGCGGCGCACCGTTTCGTCAAGAACACCCGCCACGGTATAAGAATTTCCGTCGTCATTCAGTAAAAACTTAATTTTCGAATACATATTCTTTCCTTAACCCTCCGTTTTTTCTTTCCCTCGCTTGCAAGCGCGCTTCTCTCGGATCTCCCGTATAATTTGCGGAAGGGAAACGAGCGTAAAGAGCACCGCGACGATGGCGAACGCCACAGCAAGTCTTGCCCATATGTTGGAAGGCAAAATATTTGCCAAAGAGTCACCCGCCGTGCCTGCGGCAAGGTACATATAGTTCGCGTCGGGAATATGTAAATTCGCGTATATCGCGAAAACGGCAAGCACCGAAAGCGCCGCAAACGGCTTATATACCTTTCGGAAATCGGGTTTAAACCCATGCACGAAGGTCATATAGAACACAGCAAGCATAGGCACGATATGCTCAAACCAGAAGGAGTAGTATCTAAAGTGACCAAAGCCAACCCTCATAATAACGGCGGGGGTAAAGAGAGGGATAAGCCCCAGCGTTAGCGTGATATAAAAGGCGATGTCGTAAAGATGCTTGTTTTTCTTTAAAAGCATAAACGCCGCGATGTATGCCGTCCATTCGCAGACCTCAAGGGGGAGAAAGGTCATCATCTGCGTGCCGTCCTGACTGTTGCCGACGTACAGCAAGCGCCAGTAGTAGGAGCATTCGTTGAAGATCAGTAAAGCACCCATCACCGAGCGGAAGGTGTCCTCATATTTCCATGCGCGGAGCTTGTCCTTAAAGCGATAGGTAAGGAAAATGCCGGCGATCAAAAGAAAGATGGGTAAAAGGTGCGCGAGGGAAAAATATTGAAAGATCGGCGTTTCGCTGTATCCGAAAAAGCCCTCGCTGTGATATTCGTAAACAAAATTTTCCATAGTCTGTCCTTCCTTGTAAGCGTTGCTACCTTCATTTTACTCCTTTTTGCCCAAAATGTCAACAATGAAAGAAAAAATGGGATATCGGCGGTGGCACTTGCCCGCCCATAGCTCGCGTGACACAAAATTAAAATGCATAATAAGATAATAATGTCTTTACAAAACGATAAATAGATGATATAATATAAAAAACAATTTATACTTTCAAGGAGTAACGGATATGAAACTTATTATCAAAGACAACTACGAGGCTATGAGCGATTGGGCGGCACAGCACATTGCGGCAGCCATCAACGCGCACAAGGCGGATAGACCCTTCGTGCTCGGCTTACCCACAGGCTCTTCTCCCCTCGGCGTTTATAAAAGGCTGATCGCAATGAATAAGGCAGGAGAGCTCAGCTTTAAAAACGTCGTCACCTTCAATATGGACGAATACGTTGGCTTGCCGAAGGAGCACGACCAAAGCTATTGGTACTTTATGCACGAAAACCTCTTTGACCATATCGACATTCCCGCTGAGAATATCCATATTCTTAACGGTATGGCAGAGGACCCCGAGGCAGAGTGCCTGCGCTATGAGGAAAAGATCGCCTCCTATGGTGGCATCGACCTCTTCCTCGGCGGTAGCGGTGTGGACGGACACATCGCCTTCAACGAGCCCTTCACCTCCTTAAGCTCAAGAACAGGCGTTCGCGCGCTTACAGAGGACACGCTGATTGCCAACTCCCGCTTCTTCGATAACGATCCCAACAAGGTTCCCAAAACGGCTCTCTCCGTTGGCGTAGGCACCGTTTGCGACGCAAAGCAGGTCCTTCTTCTCATCAGCGGTCACAATAAGGCACGCGCACTTCGCCACTGTGTAGAGGGCGGCGTGGACCACGCTTGGACCATCAGCGCATTGCAGCTACATAAGGACGGCATCATCGCTTGCGACGAGGCTGCTTGCGGCGAGCTCAAGGTCGACACCTACAAGTACTTCAAGGAAATTTACAAAAACGAGAAATAAGGCAAAAGAAATGACGAGAAAAAATCTTTTAAAAGCCGCTCTCATCTTTTTGATCGCGGGCGCTTTAGTTTTGGCGATCGCCTATTTCTTCTTCCACTTTGTCACCGACGAGGGTATCACGCTCGTCTGGCATCCCGAGGCGGGAAAGCCCTTCGTAACCGACCTTATCGGTACCCTTGGAACGCTTTTCCTATGGGGAAGCGCCACCACGCTCGTTTTGGCACTCACCTGCTTTAAAAGGGAAGAATAAAAAAGAAAAAGACCGAGAAATCGGTCTTTTTCTTTGCGTGTTTAATTATTCAGCCTCAGGAGCGGTTGCCGCATCGTAGATGTCGGTGATCTCCTTGGAGGGCTCCTTGTCAAGAAGCGTTACCACAACGCACGCGATCATGCTGACGATAAAGCCGGGGATCAGCTCGTAAATGCCGGTAGGACCCGAGAGGAAGATGAGCCAAAGCACGTCGGTAAGAGCTCCCGCGATAACGCCCGCAAGCGCACCCTTGTAGGTGAAGCGGCGCCAGAATACCGAGAGGATAACCACGGAGCCGAACGCAGAGCCAAAGCCTGCCCAAGCGTTTTCCACGAGGTTCATAATTGCCTGTGCGCCCTCGCCCTCGCTCGAAGCGATGAAGTAAGCGACAACGGCAATAAGAAGCACAACGCCGCGACCGATCCAAAGCGTTTCCTTGTCAGAGGCACCCTTACGAATGAGGGGCTTGTAAATATCCGAGGTGAAGGAGGAGGAGGCAACGAGAAGCTGGCTGTCTGCCGTCGACATCGAAGCCGCGATAATAGCGGAAAGCAGAACACCCGTGATAACGGGGGGGAAGAGAAGACGGGACATTTCGATAAATACAAGGCTCTGGTTGCCGTCCGCAAGAAGCTTCTCGCCGATCATAATTCTGCCGAACAGGGCGATAAAGATAACGGCAACGAGCGCAAGAACGACCCAGATGATAGCCACGGTTGCGGACTTTTTAACCATCGACGCCTTTTTGATAGACATAAAGCGAACGAGAATATGAGGCATGCCGAAGTAGCCAAGACCCCATCCAAGACCGCTTACGATCTCCTGCCAGGGTGCGCCGAACACGCTTCTTCCGAAGCTGTAAACGGTGCCGTCGGCAGCAGTAACGGCTTGTCCGAGCACGGAGTAGTCAAGGTCCTTCGTCAAAACCACGATGATCGGAACGGCAAGAACGGCAACGAGCATCAAAATGCCTTGCACGAAGTCCGTCCAGCAAACCGCCTTGTATCCGCCAAGGAAGGTGTAAACGATAAGAATTGCCGCAAAGATCAGCATAGCGATCTCGCGCTTAATGCTCGGGAAAAGCGAGGTGAACACGCCCGCGCCCGCAACGAATGCGGAGGCAACGTATACCGTAAAGCAAACGAGGAACACGATAGCGCAGGTGATCTGAAGCGCAAGGCTCTTGGTGGCAAAGCGCCCCGAAAGGTACTGGGGAAGCGTAATAGCGTCACCCGATGCCTCGGAGAAGCGGCGCAGACGGTGCGCGATAAGGATCCAGTTGAGCGCGGTTCCCAGTGCAAGACCGATACCGATCCAGGCTTGTCCAAGACCAAAGGCGAGAATGCTTCCGGGAAGACCCATAAGCAGCCAAGCACTCATATCCGACGCTTGTGCGCTCATAGCGGTAACGTACGGACCCATGCTCTTGCCGCCAAGGAAATAATCCTTGTCGCTGACGCTCTTGGAGCGGAAGAAGAACCAAACGCCAATGCCAAGCATAGCTAAAAAGTAAACGATCAGAACGATAAGCTCCCAGTTCAAAATAAGAACCTCTCTTTCAAAAAAATTATAATACTTTACCATT
>JAZOSE010000040.1:0-3098 GCA_045656965.1 Eubacteriales bacterium | reverse complement strand
GAAGCAACCGTTTTTAAAAGGAACGCTGGTCAGCACCACGTCGGTATCAAGGTCTCTGCCAAGTGCCTCGGCAAGACGGGCGCACTCGTCCTCGTCCTTCGGCATATTTGCGGTATCCTTGCCGAGAAGAAGCATCGCCTCAGTCACGTTCGGGGTCACAACGCTCGCACAGCAGCAAAGCGTTTTCATATCCTTTGGGAAATCGTCGGGAAGGCAGGAGTAAAGCCTTCCGTGGTCTGCCATCGCAGGATCCACGATAAGAAGCGTGTCCTCCTCGCCAAGCATTTCTGTGATTTCCTTGATAATTGCAGCTTGTGCGCCGTTGGCAAGATAGCCGGTGTAGATTGCATCGAAATGCACGTTGTGGTTCTTTATCTCCTTAGCCATAGGGAGAAGATAATCGGTCAAATCGTGAAAATTAAAGGAAGAAAATGCGGTATGCGTTGAAAAAACCGCCGTCGGCATCGCGCACGCCTCGATGCCTGCTGCAGAAAGCACGGGAAGGGCAACGGTGAGAGAGCATTTTCCCACACCGCAGATGTCGTGCACGGCAAGCACGCGCTTTTGCCCTGTTTTATAGATGTCGTTCATATGTTGCCTTTCTTATCAAAGGGGTGATTTTGCAATTTTGGTGTATAGACGGGGATAGACGGTGGGAGTTTGTCTTTCCTTGCGTATTAAGAGGGATGTATGCTCGTATTTTTCGCCTTCAAGATCGTATAGCGGTGTTTCGTGAGCAGCGGTCAAGTTGCCACCAAGAACATTTATGGCATTTTTTGCCATTTCTATTTCGTCGCAGGCACCTCTGCCTTTCATTGCGACAAAGCATCCACCCACTTTAACAAGCGGCAAGCAAAGCTCGCACAAAATAGGGAGGGATGCCACGGCTCGTGCCGTCGCAAAATCAAATTTTTCGCGAAAATCTCGGTTTTTTCCAAGCTCCTCCGCTCTCGCCGTGACAGTCTTAACATTCGGTAAGCCCAGCATTTTTGCGGTTTCCTCTACGTAACGCATGCGCTTTTCGGTAGAGTCGACAGCGATAATTTCAAGGTCGGGTCGGGAAATTGCCAGCGGTAGAGAAGGGAAGCCCGCGCCTGCGCCGATATCAATGATTCGCACGCCCTCGGGAAAAACATCCGCGCCCTTCAAGGAATCAATATAGTGCAAAAGCGCAATGCGCGAGGGCTCTTTGATTGCCGTTAGATTAAAGCTTTGGTTGACCGTCAGCATATGCTCGGTCAATCGGCAAAAAATATCGGCTTTTTCTCCCTCAAAGTACGCCGTACAGTCGTTTTTTTCGGCAAGAGAGAGGAGTAATTCTCTAAACATCTTTTTGTCCATTCCACCGAGCTCCGTCATATAGAATATTTTCTATTATAGTATAGTGGATTTTCCCCCTCGATGTGTGAATGAATTGTTAAAATCAAAGGGAAATGTCCGTTTTGATGAAAAAAAACACATTTTTTCCCCATTCTGTCGTTTTTTTAACAATTTTTTCTTGACTAAACCGATTGTTTGTGGTAAACTAATACGGATAGAAAAATATTAAAGGAGTATATAACTATGGCTACTTACAACAAGAAAAGTGTCGAAGACGTTGCCGTAGCAGGCAAGCGCGTGCTTGTTCGTTGCGATTTCAACGTGCCGATGAAGGACGGCGTTATCACCAGCGATAAGCGTATCGTTGGCGCGCTCCCCACCATTCAGTATCTTTTGAACGCCGGTGCGAAGGTTATCCTTTGCTCTCACATGGGTAAGCCCCACAGCATCCTCACCGAGGGCTTGGGTCTTACCAAGAAGGAAAAGAAAAAGGTTGCAGAGCTTCCCGAGGCAGAGCAGGCAGCGGCTACCGCGGACCTTCTCAAAAAGGCTCTCGGCGATAAGAAGAAGCTCACCCTGAAGCCCGTTGCAGACCGTCTTAACGAGCTTCTCGGCGAAGGCACCGTTACCTTTGCAGAGGACATTGTAGGCGAGGACGCTAAGGCTAAGGTTGCCGCTCTCGAGGCAGGCAAGGCAGTTCTTCTTGAAAACGTTCGCTTTGACGCTCGTGAGACGAAGAACGACGAGGCATTCGCAAAGGAGCTTGCTGAATATGCAGACGTTTACGTAAACGACGCATTCGGTACCGCTCACCGTGCACACGCTACCACCGCGGGTGTTGCTGCATTCCTTCCCGCTGTTTGCGGCTATCTCATTCAGAAGGAAATCACCGTTATGGGTAAGGCTCTTGAGGATCCTGCCCGTCCCTTCGTTGCTATTCTTGGTGGCGCAAAGGTTTCCGATAAGATCGGTGTTATCAACAACCTCATTGAGAAGGTTGATACCCTCATTATCGGCGGCGGTATGGCATACACCTTCTTCCGCGCTCAGGGATTCTCCGTCGGAACCTCTCTTTGCGAGGAGGATAAGATCGATCTCGCTAAGGAAATGATGGCAAAGGCTGCCGCTAAGGGCGTGAAGTTCCTTATCCCCGTAGATAACGTTGTAGGTAAGGAATACGACGAAAATACCGAAAATAAGATCATCGACTCCGATTCTATTCCTGACGGTTGGATGGGTCTTGACATCGGTCCTGCAACCCGCAAGCTCTTTACCGAGGCAATCAACGGCGCAGGCACTGTTGTTTGGAACGGTCCTATGGGCGTTTCCGAGTGGAAGAACTTTGCAGCAGGCACCGAGGCAGTTGCCGCAGCAGTAGCTGAGTCGGGCGCGATCTCCATCATCGGCGGCGGCGACTCCGCAGCGGCTGTTGAGAAGCTTGGCTTCGCAGATAAGATGACCCATATCTCCACGGGCGGCGGCGCATCGCTTGAGTTCCTTGAGGGTCTTGAGCTTCCCGGTATCGCATGCCTTGAGGATAAATAATCCGAGAACAAGAGAAAGAAGGATAAAGTAATGAGAAGATACGTTATCGCAGGTAACTGGAAGATGAATATGACGCCCTCTGAGGCTCGTGAGTTCATCAAAAATCTCGCACCCTGTGTTGCAGGCAAGGACGCTTGCGACATCGTGCTTTGCGTACCCTACGTTGATATCGCTGCTGCTGTTGAGGCGGCAAAGGGTACCAACATCCACATCGGCGCAGAGAACGTTCACTT
>JAZOSE010000039.1:0-8378 GCA_045656965.1 Eubacteriales bacterium | reverse complement strand
CTGTCAAGGAAGGCGATGCGGCGAGGGCGTTCCATTTTTCTCTTACTGCCTCTTGAAACCACTCCTCGCCCACAACGAGAAGAAGCCACGGGTTTGCCTCGGTGGCGGCGTAAAGCGCCTCGGCGCTCGTATATTCGGGTGCGGGAACAATCTCGCCACCCTCTGAAAGCTTATAGTAAACGCCGTTTTTGTCTTTTTGCTTCTTTTAAAAGATTCTTTCGTTATTTTCTGCCGCGAATATCCTTGCCTTTAAAAAGGAAGGGGTAAAACTCTCCGAAAAGACGGCTGGTGATGCGCTCGTCGTAGCGCTCAAAAAGCCCTCTTTGATCGAGATTGGTGCTGATGATCATGCTCTTTCCCCTATTGATACGGGTGTTGATGATATTGTAGAGCGCCGAAACGGTGAACTGGTTGGTCAATTCCGCGCCAAGATCGTCCATAATGAGAAGGTCCGCATCAAAATATTTTTCGCATTTTTCCGCCTCGTCAAAGCCGCGGCGGAAGTGGTCGTATTCAAAGTCGGCGATAATGTTTTGCGCCGTCTCGTATACCACGTCCTGTCCGCGCTCGATGGCACGGCGGGCGATCGCGGTGGACAGATGGGTCTTGCCAAGACCCGTACCGCCGATAAAGAGAAGGCTCGCGTGGGTCTTATCGAAATCCTCGGCGAACGCCTTTGCCGCGTCCAGCGCGCGGGAGACCGCCTCTAAATCCCCATCTTTGTAAAAATGCAAAGAAAAGTTTGCAAAAGACTGCTTTTCAATCAAGCCACCAAGACCCGACGAGCGGAAGCCCTCCTCGGTAAGCAGGCGGCGCATACACACGCACATTCCCTTTTCGGTATATCCCGTATCCGAGCAAACGGGGCAGGTGTATTTGACGTCGGTGTAGTCCGCGGAAAGTCCCATTTCGGAAAGAAGGAGGCGACGCTTCTTTTGAAGCGCGAGGTTTTCCTCTTTTACGCGGGCAAGCGATGAGCGCACGTCGGTCTTCGAGAGGGCGATACGGACAAGCTCAAGACCCGTTTTGGAAAGAGCCGTGTCGATCTCCTTGACGGCAGGATTTTTTTCATAGACTCTCTTTAAATTTCTTTCCGCCGTATGTTCGGCTTCGGCGCGGCGGTGCGCTAAGATCTCGCTCACGCGGCGCATATTCTCTCTTGAAAAAGCCATAATCCTTTTCCTTCCTTAATCCTTTTTATCGGTGCTTCCCTTATCCGAGCCGTAGCTGCGCGCGAGCGCGTTTGCAAACATATCGTCCACATCGAAGGAGGCGGGCGCCTTGCTTTCCTTCGCGCCGCTCTTTTTCGTGGCGCTCTCCTTTTTCGGACGGGATGCCTTTTCCTTTTCGATAAACTCCTCGACGGCGGGAAGGCTCTTACAGCCCGCCTCAAACCAGCGGCGGATGATCTTATCGGCATACGCCACCGTCGCCTTACCCGTCGCGCCCACGGTGATATCGTAGGCAAGACCGATCACAGCGTCGTCGTACCCGTACTCCTCGCACCAGCGAAGGAAGGACTCGTCCTCTTTTTTTGTAAGGGCGCGCGCGCCGATGCCGAAGAGCTTGCGAAGCCTGCCCTCGCGACTTTCGTCGCGGGATTTTTTCTCGATATACTCGGTTAAGCTCTCCACGGTAACGATGCCACGGTCATAAAGCGAGAAGGCAACCTTCTCCAGATAGCGCATCGGCTTTCTTTCGTAGCGCGAAAGGAAGGCGAGAAGAAGGCAGATATACTCCTCGGGGAGCGAGAGCTGATCGTGCAGCCCCAAAATAATTTCAATATCCTTAGAGGAAAGCTCCTTGCCATAGGTCGCTTGGCACGCCGCGATAAAGGAAGCGAGATTTTCACTTTCGATCAACTCCGCCGCCTTCGAGGGAGAGATGGGAGCCAGCTCGTCGCCACTCTCAATAGGTTTTTTTCTGTTTTCTCCCTCGGCGCACTCGGTAAGCACACCCGCGCCGCGCCAAAAGGCGAGCGCACCAAGAAGGTCGCCGTCGTCAAGCGACAGAAGATTTTTTAGCTCGTCTGCCGAGGCACTTCCCCTTGCCTTCACCGCGAAAAGCACGCGAAGCTCGTCCGCCGAGGCGGTGCGGAAGGCAGGGAGCGTTAGAGGGTCAAGCTCGGTTAGTCTGTACGCCTTCACCTTAATCCCCCTTTCCCTTGGCTCTTGCCTTCATTTGATAGCAAAGAAGCATCAAGGAATCGCCCATATGTATATTCTCGATCCAAACGTCAGAATGTGCGGGAAGCGAAAGCTCCATATTGGAGAAGTTCCAAATGCCGCGAACGCCCGCCTTGGCGAGCCGCTCCGCAACGGGCTGTGCCGCGTCCTTCGGGGTGGTCAAAACGGCAATGTCCACGCCGTTTTCCGCGATATAATTCTCTAAGGTGTCCATCGACAGCACCTCAATGCCGTTGACACTCGTGCCGATGACGCGCTCATCCACGTCGAACATCGCCGCGCGAAGCACGCCGCGGCGCTCAAACATATGGCTGTTGACGAGCGCGCGCCCAAGATTGCCCGCGCCGACGACGATGGCGGAATACCCCTCGTCCACGCCAAGAAGCGCGCCGATCTGCTCGTACAAATAGGATACGTTGTAGCCGTAGCCCTGCTGACCGAAGCCGCCGAAGCAATTAAGATCCTGGCGGATCTGCGAAGCGGTAACGCCCATCATACGCGAAAGCGACGCCGAGGAGATGCGCGAGATCTCCTTTCTTAAAAGCTCACCCAAAAAGCGGTGATAGCGAGGCAAACGGCGAATGACCGCCGCAGGCACCTCTGTGCTTTTGTCCTGTTTTTTCTTGTTTTCTCGGTTGTTCACCGTTTTCACCTCATTTCTCACTAAAGGAAGGCTTCTTTATAAATCCCCAACCTAAGGTTCCTTATAAAATGCTTTTTTACAAGGTAAAAAAGCTACCTCAATTCTTCATTCTTCATTATTCATTATTCATTATTCATTATCCATTTTTCATTCCGCGTCGTCAGATGCGGACGCATTGAGCCTACTGTCTGCCCGTTTCCCACTCACAAACTCATAGTAGCCCTGCGCCGCGATCATAGCGCCGTTGTCTCCGCAAAGGGATAAGGGGGGCAAATACAGCGATTTGCCGAGCCTTTTGCACAAGGCGGCAAGGCGCGCGCGGATATGCGAGTTGGCGGCAACGCCGCCCGAAACGACCAAGGCGGAAAGATGGGTGTTTTCCAAAAACGCCGCCTCTGCCTTTTTCACGACCGCCTCTACCGCCTCATAGGTATAGCGCGCGGCAAAGAGCGCGCGGTCAAAGTCCTCGCCCGTTTGCTCAAAATGGTGTAAAAGGTTGATCGCCGCCGTTTTTAGACCCGAAAAGGAGAAGTCAAGGCTTCCGTCCGCGAGGGCAGGCGAGGGGAGTCGGTAGCGTGCGTCGCGGTAGGCGGCACTCTTTTTGTAGGCGGCGTAGTAGTCGCTCTCCATTCCCGTGGCGGCTTTAAATCCCTCGCACGCCAAGCGGTCGAAGCCCGCGCCCGCAGGGTACGGAATACCAATGATTCGCCCGATCTTGTCGAACGCCTCGCCGATCGCGTCGTCGCGCGTTTGTCCTATCACGGTGTAATCGGTATAGCTCTCCACGCGGTAAAAGGCGGTGTGACCGCCCGAAATGGCAAGCGATAGGAAGGGGGGCTTGGGTGCCTCGGAAAGAAGATACGCCGAGGCAATATGCCCCTTCATATGATCGACGGAAACAAGCGGAAGCCCGTTTGCCGCCGCAAAGGATTTTGCGAAGTTGACCGCCACAAGAAGCGCGCCGATCAGCCCGGGATGCGAGGTAACGGCAACGGCGGAAAGCTCCTTCGGGGTGAGACGGGCGCGCTCAAGCGCCTCGTAGGTAAGGGCGGAGATCGCGTCGATATGCGCACGCGAGGCGATTTCGGGCACCACGCCGCCGTAAAGGCGGTGGGTGTCCACCTGTGAGGCAACCACGCTCGAAAGAACGGTCAATTCGCCGCGCTCGTTTGCCTCTAATACGGCGACGGCGGTCTCGTCGCACGAGCTTTCAAAGCCGATCATTCTCGTTTTCACTCTTTTACCGTTCCTTTCGTTTTATTTTTTCTCTCTTTTGTAGATCAGAGCGTCCTCCGTGGGATCCTTATAATAATTCTTGCGCGTGGCGACGAGGGAAAACCCGTGCGCCCCGTAGAGCGCTATGGCGGGCGCGTTGCTCGCTCTGACTTCTAAAAAGCACTCGTCCGCTTGCGTCAAAAAGGCGGAAAGAAGCGCATCGCCCACGCCCCCTCTCCGATGCTCGGGCAAGGTCGCTATGCGGTAGACCTCTCCCTCGGGCGCGATCACGCATCCGAGAAGATAGCCGAGCGCTTCGCCCCCCTCGCCTATCGCCAAAAGCGCGCGCGAGGTGGAAAGCGAAAGATGCGAGCGCAGTGCCGCCTCGCTCCAAGCGTCGGAAAAGATGCGCGCCTCGGCGGCGGCGATCCACGCGATATGCTCGTTTTTTGCGTTAACAATGTTCATATGTAATGTTTTCTTTACATTCTGTAAAGCTCGATGGCGCGAAGCGTGAGCTTCACGGAAATCTCGGCGGCACGGATGGGGTCAAACTTGGTGCTGTCGTCGGCGTTGTCCGAAATGGCGCGCAAAACGGCAAAGGGCGTGCCGTTCAAGAACGCCACGTGACCGACGGAGCCGCCCTCCATCTCGCAGGCGATGCCCGAAAAGTCGCTCTTTAAGCGCTCCTTGGTGTCGGGGTCGGCAATAAACTGATCGCCCGAAACGATCACGCCGCGCTCGGCGTGCACGCCAAGCTCCTTCGCCGCGCGAAGAACGCAATCGGAAAAGCGGCGATCCGCCTCAAAGTAGGTGGCGGAGCCACCGGGGAACAGCACCTCGCCGCGGCTGTAGCCGAGGGGGGAAATATCGTAGTCATGCTCGCAAACGGCGCTCGCCACCGCCACGTCGGGCACGGCAAGCGTGGGGGAAAGACCGCCCGCAACGCCTGTGTTGATCAAAAGCTCGGGGGCGTACATAAGGACCATCGCCTCAGCGCAAAGGGCGGCGTTGACCTTGCCCTCTCCGCAAACCGTCATCACCACGCGCGCGCCCGCCAGCGTGCCGACGTAGAAGGATAGACCGCTCACGGCTCGTTTTTCCTCGATCTGTGCCTCGGCGAGCAGCTTTTCAAGCTCACAGCTCATAGCGGCGATAATGCCGATCATAATGCTTCCTCCGATTTTTCCTCTAACGATTTGACAAAGCAACGGCGGCGCTTATGCTGCTCGTGGGGGATCATTTTCCACTGCGAAAGCACCTTGACGTTTTCCTCTAACTGAGGCCCCGTCTCCGCGCCGATGATGCCGCGGCGGCAGGCGTTTTTAAAGATATGGTTGATGATCATCGCGTTAACGCCCGTTCCCTGATATTCGGGAAGCACCGCGATAAGAAGAAGGTCAAGCACGCGGGGGTGGTGAAGCGCGTGAAGCGTTCTTGCCCAGCCAAACGGGAAAAGCCTTCCGCCCGTTTTCTTAAAGGCGTGCGAAAGGTTGGGTGCCGTCGCGCCGAAGGCGATGGGCGTTCCCTCCTCGTTTAAAACGATGCAAGCGAAGTCGGGGTCAACGAGGGGAACGAACTTTTTCGCGTAACGCTTGATCTGCACCTCGTCAAGAAGAACGGTGCCGTAAAGCCCTGCGTACGCAATATTCGCAAGCTCAAACGCTCGCTCGATATACGGCTTAAAGCCGCGGTTGCTTTTGATGGGAGCCACGCGAAGCCCGTGCTTTTTCTCGGCGCGGTCGCCAAGCTTTGCGATCAGCTCCATCGCCTTGTCGTCCTTGTCGGGACAATGCAAAAACAGCTCCACCCAGTCCACGTCCTTGCCGTAGCCGAGTGCCTCTAAATGCTCCTTGTAATAGGGCGCGTTATAATATGTAAAATGCAAGCTTTCGTTGTCAAATCCTTCGACGAGCATTCCCTCGCGGTCAAGATCGGTGAAGCCGAGCGGGCCATGCACCTCGTTGCAGCTTTTTTCGCGCGCGAATGCCTCTACCGCCGCAAAGAGTGCGGCGCTGACCTCGCGGTCGTCGATAAAATCCACCGAGGAAAAACGCATTCTTTTCGTTCCCCACTTCTCGTTGGCGCGGTGGGAAAGGATGGCGGCGATCCTGCCAACGCACACTCCGTCCTTATATGCCAAAAAGCGCTTGACCTCCGAGTACGAAAAGGCAGGATTCTTCTTTTCGTCCCAGTCGGAGTAGTCGTCGCTCTTAAAGCCGGGAACAAAGCAAGGATGATTCTTATAAAGCTTGTCGGGGAAGGTAACGAAGAGCTTGTTTTCTTTCCTCGTTTTAACCTCTTTAACGGTAATCATAGTCTCTCCTTTTGTCGGGTTTTCGCTCTTTTAGTGTCCTTTTACATCCATTTCGTCTTTTGGGCATAGATGTACTTATACATTGTATCACAAAGAAGAGAAAAAATCAAGGGGAAGGGAAAAAGAAACGCGTAGCGTTTCTTTTAGTGACGAGAGGAAGGCAAAGCCTTCCTCAGTGGCGAGTGATGCGCGGAGCGCACCACAGTGGTTAGTGGCTAGTGCTTTTGGACACCAAAATTCGCTTTCGCGTTTTACCTTCTAAGGACTCGTCACTAAGAGCGCTCTGCGCTCTTTTCGCCACCGAGAAGAAAACGCGTAGCGTTTCCTTCTCTCCTTTCATATCTTACTATTGTAGCGAAACGCTATAAATCAAACCAAGAAAGGAGTGCGCCTTTGCGTATTGGATTTTTAGGAGGCGACGCGCGCATGCGCGTGTGTGCCGAGGGACTTCTGCGCGCTCGCCATACCGTTCTGTCGCTCTCCCCCTTCGGCGTGGGCGTGTGTCTATCGAGCGCGCAAGCGCTAACAGACGGAGCCGAGGCTGTCGTTCTTCCCTCTCCCGCCACGCGCGACGGGGTGCATATCGCGGGAACGGATATTCCCTTTTCCTCCCTCTCTTTCCGCGCCGAGCAGCGCGTTTTCGGCGGCTTTCTTCCTTCCGCGTGGAAAAAGGATGGCGTGCCGCTTCTCGACCTCTCCCACAGCGAGAGCTTTCAGTTAAAAAATGCGGCACTTACCGCCGAGGGCGCGATCGCCACGGCACTCTCGGCAAGCGGCAGAGGCTTTTACGGGCTATCCCTTGCCGTCGTCGGCTACGGACGGATAGGACGGCTGCTCGCCGCTCGCCTTTCGGGCTTCGGCGTTCCCATCACCGTCTACGCCAGAAGGAAGGAAACGCGCACCGAGGCGGCGCTTGCGGGATATAAGACCCATCCGCTCGGCGAGGACACCGTTTTTTCCGAGAGCGTTTTGTTTAACACCGTCCCCGAGCACGTCTTTGCGCGCGCAAGGGCGCGCGGCGCGCTTTTCGCTTACGACCTCGGCGGCGGATTTCCCGCCGAGCTGACGCTGACCGACGGCGGCACGCTCTCCACCGTCTCCATGCGGGGAGTGCCGGGCGTTTTCGCGCCCTCGGCGGCGGGTGAAATTATCCTTGAGGAGCTTTTGACGCTCATAGAGCGATAGCGCACGCAAACTGAAAACATTATGATAGGATATGCCTTTTCGGGCTCTTTTTGTACTCTTTCCCACTCCCTCGCGGCGCTCCGCCGCTTGCGCGCGGACGGCGAGGAGGTCTTGCCCATTATGTCGGAAAGCGTTTTTTCCACCAACACGCGGTTTTGGCAGGCAAGCGAGTTTTACGACACCGTAAAGCGACTGTGCGGCGACAAGGATGCCATTCACACCATCGTCGACGCCGAGCCGCTCGGCCCTGCCACACCGCTTGATATTCTCGTGATCGCCCCCTGCACGGGCAACACGCTCGCCAAGATCGCAAACGGCATCACCGACACGGCGGTGACGATGGCGGCGAAGGCGCACCTAAGGCAGGACCGACCGCTGCTGCTCGCCCTCGCGTCGAACGACTCCATGTCGGCAAATCTTGCGAATATCTCCAAGCTGCTTCTTCGCAAGCAGGTCTATTTCGTGCCGATGCGCCAGGACGATCCCGACAAAAAGCCGCACTCGCTCGTGGCGGACTTTACTTACCTTTCCGACTGCCTCGCCGCCGCCAAATGCGGCAGACAGCTCCGCCCCCTGTTTTTGTAAAAAGCGCATAGCGCTTTTTAGTGGCGAAAAGAGCGCGGAGCGCTCTTAGTGACGAAAAAGAAATGCAAGCATTTCTTTGGTGACGAAGGGAGCCTTTGTGCTCCCAGTGGCGAAAAAGCGCGGTGCGCTTTAGAGAAAAGGTCGGCTATAATTTGCTAAGAAACGCGGAGCGTTTCTTTTCGTCACTGAAAGCACTTGTGCTTTCTCGTCACTGAAAAATTTGTTTTCTCGTCACTAGGCGCGCACA
>JAZOSE010000038.1:0-7359 GCA_045656965.1 Eubacteriales bacterium | reverse complement strand
TATTTTACTGCTTTCTCTTGAATTTGTCAAGTATTTTTCCGTAAGGCAAGGTGATGATGGCACCGAAAAGGACGATGCCCGTCCAAACGAGGATCAGCTTGCCCCAGCCGATTGACGCAACGGCGTTCGGGAAGATGATGTTGGCAGCAGCTGCTGCCATATAGCTTAAAAAGTCGAGGAAGCCCGTGGCGCTTGAGACCATGCCCGTGTCGCGCAGACTTGGGCAATACACGCTCCAAAGCATGCTTGCCGCACCGTTCGCCGCCATAATAGCAAGAACGATGCATACGATATTGAGCGTGGGAGCCTTGACTAAATAGGTCAAAAGGAAGAACACGGTGGAGACCGAGAACATTAAAAGCACCGTTGGATTTCTTCTTCTGCCCATCAGCTCGTACACGAACTGGGTAACGAAGGCGGTAAAGGAGATCACAAGGGTTGCCACGGAGAAAACGGATGCCGCCCTTTCGGAAGAAAACAGAAGATACTGCGCAAGATAGGTGGGAAGCCAAAAAACGACGGAGGTACGAACGACACCCGTTAAAATAGAGACGAGGGAAAAGCGAACGATATCGTACTTAAAGAGCACCTTGACGTTGCCGATCCCCTTTTCCTTAGGCTTATATTTTCCGTAGGCGATGATACCCTTTCTTTCATAAAACGTGAAAAAGGTAAGGCAGACCGCCGCCATCACGAAAAGTGCGGCACTGCTGACGGTAAAAACGCTTTGCCAAGCGAGCGTTGCCGCAAGAACGCCTGCGGCGGGAGAGCCGAAGAAGGAAGCGAAGGTATATCCGAGCGAGCAACGCACAGCGTGGATCGGTTCGGTGTTTTCGGTAACGATCTTGGTCATAGGCGCATAGATCATGGAGAGAAAAAATCCCGTTAATGCGTATGTTACCGTGACACCCAAGGGAAGATCCGAGAGCAGCGGAAAAACGAAGTTGGTACCGCCCGCAAGCGCAAGCCCGAATGTGATCATATATTTTGCTTTGATCCTATCGCCAACGAAGCCGTTGATAAGCTGACCCACAGCATAGGCGATAAAATAAAGAGAGGACATCGTACCGATCGCAGTTTCGGTGAACACGCCCTCCTCAAGCATCGCAGGAGTTACAGCACCGAGAATATTACGCGCAATATAAACGGCAAAATAGGCAACTGAGCAGAGCGTGCCGAGCATAAAGGCGTTTTTCGCGTTTTCGACAGTTGCATCGCGTTCTCCTTCCAAGCGAATAAATCAACACCATAGTTATATCACAAACGCTTAGTAAAGTCAAGAGAAAAAGGCGCGAATATCGCGCCTTTCGTTTTATCATTCCACGTTGTAGATGACTCTGTGCGGAATCTCTTTTTTGTATTTCCTGCCAAGAATATAGTTAAGGCACTCCGAGGCGATCGCGTCGGTGGAATATTCCACCGTTAAAAGCTTTGGCTTCAAGCGTCTTAAAACGGATGTGTTATCAAAGCCTGCCAAGCGCTTGGGCGTGTCGGTGCCATAGCGGGTGAGCGCGCGCAAAACGTAGTGGTCGGCAGGGCAAAGAATGCCCGCGCTTGTGGCGGAAAGCTCCTCCTCGCTCGTGGCGATGCGATAAGAGCGGCGGCTTTCCTCCATTGCCGCTTTAAAGCCCTGAAGGCGAAGCGATTGCGCGTTTTCACGGCTGAGCTTCTTTCGCAGAACAGGGGCAAAATACGTGATCTCGCCATGCTTGACCTCGTTAAGAAGCCTTACGGTCAGGTCATACATCGCTTGGCAGTCGTCGATGCCGATATAGACCATATCCTTTAAGGAATTGCCGATAACGGCAATGGGCTTGGTAACGGACTTTAAGTAGTTGATATATTCCTCGTTGTCACTTCCGACGGAAAAGAGAACGATACCGTCAACGCCGATATAGTTGAAATAATCTATCGCCGAGCGCTCACGCTCAAGCTCCTTATCGGAAAAAAGGAAGATGACCGAGTAGCCCATCGTCTTGGCTACGTTAACGAAGCTCATCGCGAGCTTGGAAAAATACTCGTTATAAAGGTCATAAAGCACCACGCCGATCAGCATGGAGTTTCCGTCCTTCCCTCCGATGACGTTGGGGACGTAGTCGTATTCTCTGGCAACGGAAAGGATCTTTTCCTTGGTCTCGGGGCTAATACCGCCGCGGTCGTGCAGGGCTCGGTCTACCGTACCCTGCGAAACACCGCAAATGCGAGCTAACTGCGTGGTGGTAATTTTTGAAAAGCGCTTCACGCGAGCTCCACCTCCAAGGATTTTTTCACCGTTACGGCATCAAAAGCGATGCCCTTTTCAGTTCTGGTGAAGGCGTATTTTTCTCCGTCGATATAAAGCGCCTTGATTTCACGTCCCGCACCGAAGGCAGAAAGCGAAATGGGGTTTCCGAGAACGGAAAGGGTGCATCTATCGCCCCTATAGGCTACCGTGCCCCAAGAGTCGGCAACGCTGTAAACGAATTTACCGTCGCCCTTCTTGATGGGATCGAAGCCGATGCGCTTCTCGGTCATATCAAAGGAAAAGCCGCTATAAAGAGGCATCAAGGCATACGACGCCATA
Source organism: Eubacteriales bacterium (assembly GCA_045656965.1). Classification (GTDB taxonomy): domain Bacteria; phylum Bacillota; class Clostridia; order Oscillospirales; family CAG-272; genus UBA1740. Next base: position 4,796 of record JAZOSE010000038.1, on the reverse strand, counting down.
GCGCGCGCATAGTTGCTTCCGCACTCAAACTCGTTGTAGGGATTTCTCTTTTCGCCGTCAAAGCGGTCGCGGATCGCCTTGACGATCGTTTCTGCCTCCTTGACGTAACCCTCAGCAAGCATAAGACCCGCTAAGGAGTACTCAAATCCCGTCATCGTTTCCTCACAGTAAAGAATGGGGATCATCGGCTTTTTACAGCCCTCGGGATAGGAGCAGATCATCGTTCCTGCCTCGTCGTTGAGGGTGAAGTTTCTCCACATATTCGCTACGTCGCGCATGGAATCTTTATAGTTGTACTTATAAAGATGCTCAAGTGCAATGTGCTTTTTATCGGTGTCAAAGATGGAATCGGAGCCGATGAGCGCGGCGTGCCAGTCTGCGAGCATCTGGTCGATGATACAGCCGTCGGAGACCTGATACTTGATCTGCTTGGTCTCGTCGCTCCAATAATAAGAGGCACCGTAGCGGTCGACGAGCGATTTGTCGGTAAGGTCTACCTTGTGCATAAAATATCTACCGTTAAAGAGGTTTTCGTTGGTCCATTTCTTGCCGTTTTCATAAAGGGCGCGGTAGGTTTTTGCGCGCTCCTTTTCGCCAAGAGCATCCGCCATCTTCGCGCCGCAATCGAGTGCGAGAAGGTAAAGACCCTCAAGCCACGAGTTCGGGCCGAACAGCTCCATATCAAGCGTGTGGTGCTGTCTACCCTCCATAATGCCGTCCTTATCGGCATCCCAAGCGTGATCGTTTTCGGGATGCCAAGCAAACTCGAGCATTTTGAAGATGCCCTCGGCGTGTGCCTTTAACCACTCATTGTCACCCGAAAGCTTCCACTCGCGGTAGCACTTGATGATCTCGCCCATCTGACCGTCGGCGCAAGCGCGCTGCTCGGTGGGGACTCTGCCTGCGGGGAGCGACATACGGAAGGAGGTCTTGCCCGCCTCATTCATTGTGTACTTCATCACGTTTTCGCGGATCGAGCGCTCAAGACGCGGGAAAAGATAAGGCATAGCATAGGCGTAGTTCCAAACGTGCTGACAGGTACCCTCGCAAGAGCCTGCTCTGTCCGCACATCCCTCCCAGCCCCAGAAGGAGCCATCCTCAAGGCGAAGGCAGGTTGCCGTCTTTAAGGTGGAGAGGTTATTGGAGACCGCTTCCTTAACAAAGGCAGGAAGCGTGCTTTTGTCAAGCGCGTCGGCAAACGCCTTGGTTTTTCTGTAAAGCGCGGTAAAGCGACGGAGCGCATAGCGCGCCGTGGCATAGGAATCCTTAAACTGCGTGGCGTAGTAGTTCTTCCATGTGACGTGGTTACCCGCCTCGTCCTTATAGGGGCTCCAATAGTTATATTGATTGGGCACGTTCCAAGCGAGAACGAAGCGCACCTTCTTTTTCTCGCCCGCGCCAACGGTGGCATAGGCGGCGATGCAAGCGTGATCGTGTGCCCCCCTTTTTTCATATTCGCGGGTGGGCATACGGTCAAGATCAACGAAATTGCGCCAGTAAATGGTCGCAGGATCCTTCCAATCGCCGCGGAACCAATATGCCTGAGTGGCAACGTCCTCCGCATCGGTCAAGAAGCAAAGGTCACTATATCCGATCTCGTCCTTCTTTTTGCCGCTGTTTTTGAGAAATACGCCTGCGTGGCTCTTCTTTTCAATCACAGTGTTGACCGAGGGATTGGCGGGGTTCATAACCGTGAAAGCAAGAGAGTAATCCACGGGCTTATCCGTGGTGTTATGGATCTCCCACTCAAAGAATGCGGCGGGAATGGAGGATGCGTCCTCATCGTGCGGAATAAAGGGGTTGAATGCCGAGAGACGCACAACGCCGGGAAAATCGCTCTCCGAAAAACGCATACGCGCGATGGGATAGCTGCCGCTGAAGCGGACATCCTTAAAATGCGTAAAGCCCGCAAGGGAGTTGCAATGCGGACCGTAGCCATAGCCCGAGTGAAATTCCCACTCGCTGGGCTCGCCCATATAGCTTTCGTTGGTATCGCCCTGAAGGACCTTAGCGACAACGCCGTTCTCGGTCTTTGCCTTGATGGCGAAATGCGAGTAGCCGTTGCGCGTACTCTTGTTCGGGCGGTTAAAGATCTCCCAGTCAATCAGCTCGCCGTTGCCCGAAAGTCCGATCGAGCCCGTGCCGATGCCACCTAAGGGGAAGGAAATAGTTTTGGTTTTCTTTTTTGTGTAGACCATAACGAAAAGCCTCCGTTTTTTGTTTTACAGCTTAATTATATAATAAAAACCGCGCCGTGTCAACTTACACGGCGCGGTTTTTTGAACAAATATAATTTAATGCTTTTCGACCGGTGGGAGAAAAGCTACATCAGAACCTTTTCACTATTCACTTTCACCTATTACCTAATCGACAAGTTTCGCAAGAGAAAAGTGAAAAGTGAAGAGTTAAGAGTGAAGAAGTAAAAATCGACAAGCTTCTGTCGAAACTTGTCGATTTTTGGCCTACCCGAAAGGATTTGAACCTTCGACCTTCAGAGTCGGAGTCTGACGCGCTATCCAGCTGTGCCACGGGTAGATGGTTAGATTGTAGCACAGAAAATGGATTTTGTAAATACCTTTTTAAAAAAAGGACGAGCCCTATCCTTTTCTTTTGAAAGCCTTGGGCGGTACACCGAAACGTGCCTTGAAGGCACCGGAAAATCCAAAGGGGTCTCGGTATCCGACGGCAAACGCCGCCTCGGAGACGGAATAGCCCTTTAAAAGAAGGATCTTGGCTTGCTCAAGACGCGTTTTCGTAAGGTACTCCTTGGGACTTGTGCCTACGCTTTCCTTGAATACGCGATAAAGATGACTTCTTTCAAAGCCAAAGCTCTCGGCAAGCGACTTGACGTTCAGATCGTTCATATAATTAAAGTCGATATACCGCATTAGCCTTTGCGCCAGGTCGCCCGCTCCGCGCTGTTCTCTGAAGAGCCGATAAATGAGCTCAAAAACGACGGAAATGTACGCCGAGGGGGCGTCTACGTCGCACTCGGCGAGCTCGCGCACCGCGTCTCCCATTCTTGCGGGCGCGGGGTAGACGGAGCGATCAGTGGAAAAGATCTCCGCCATATCCCCCCCAAAGGCAAGCCACGCATACTCCCAAGGATCTGTTTTATCGGCGATATACACGGTGATCTCGCCCGGACGAATGATAAAGAGGTCGCCTGCCTCAATTTTGTGCGTTCCGTATTTATCGGAAAGGACCCCCTTCCCCTTTAAGCAAAAATGGATCAGATGGTGCTCTCGGGCGGCAGGGCCAAATTTATGCTCGCTTTCGCATGCCTCGTACCCCGAAAAAATGGGAACGATATCGCGCGCGGATGTTTTTTTCATCATCACTTGTTTCATATGGCATCTCCTTTTACAACATTTTAACATAAAATACACACAAAAATCAATAGAAAACGCAACTTTCTTGTAGTAAAATGAGAAAAAAAGAAGGAGATTGCTTATGAAAATCACTTTTATGGGTGCGGGTAGCACCGTTTTTTGCAAAAACGTTTTGGGCGACGTGCTTTTGACGCCTGCCTTGAAGGAAGACCTTACGATCGCTCTTTACGATATCGACGCGGGAAGATTAAAGGAGTCCTACGCGGTTGTGGAAAACCTTAACCGCCGATACAACGACGGGCGTGCCAAGGTGGAGCTTTATGCGGGGGTTGAGCAAAGACGCGCGGCACTTTTGGGCGCTAACTTTGTGGTAAACGCCATTCAAGTCGGCGGATACGAGCCCTCTACCGTTATCGACTTTGAGATCCCGAAGAAATACGGACTGCGCCAAACCATCGGCGACACGCTCGGCATCGGCGGTATTTTCCGCGGACTTCGCACCATCAAGGTGATGAAGGATTTTGCGCGCGATATCGAGGAGGTTTGCCCCGACGCACTCTTTATGAACTATACCAACCCGATGGCGATCCTTACGGGCTACATGCTTCGTTACACGGGTGTTAAGACTGTGGGTCTTTGCCACAGCGTTCAGGTTTGCACCGAGTCGCTTTTCAGATGGCTTGACATGAGCGACGTCAAGATAGGTCACGAGCTGATTGCGGGCATCAACCATATGGGCTGGCTTCTTGAGGTGGTGGACAAGGACGGAAACGATCTTTACCCCGAGATCCGTCGTCGCGCCAAATTAAAGAATGCGTCCGAAAAGCACTACGATATGGTGCGATTCGACTACATTGACAAGCTCGGCTACTACTGCACCGAAAGCTCGGAGCACAACGCCGAATACAACCCCTTCTACATCAAGTCGAAATATCCCGAGCTGATCGACAAATTCAACATTCCCTTGGACGAATATCCTCGCCGTTGCGTTAAACAGATCGGAGACTGGGAGGCACAAAGAGAGAGCCTTCTTTCGGGAGGCGACGCAGCACACACGCGCTCCAAGGAATATGCCTCTCACATTATGAACGCGATCGTGACCGACACGCCCTACAAGATCGGCGGCAACGTTTTGAATCACGGCTTGATCGACAATCTGCCGAGCGATGCGTGCGTAGAGGTTCCCTGTCTCGTTGACGGCGGCGGCATTCACCCGACGCACGTGGGCCGTCTTCCCGTGCAATGCGCGGCAATGAACATGACCAATATCAACCCTCAGCTTCTGACCATTGAAGCGGCGGTAACGGGCAAGCGCGAGCATATTTATCACGCGGCGATGCTTGATCCGCACACGGCGGCAGAGCTTTCCATCGACGACATTATTTCCATGTGCGACGAGCTTTTCGAGGCGCACGAAAAGAGCGGCTTCCCCGTGCTCTAATATGGATAAAAAGAGAGAATTTT
>JAZOSE010000037.1:0-10432 GCA_045656965.1 Eubacteriales bacterium | reverse complement strand
GCGCAGAGTCCGGGTCGCATTCGCCGCCCAAGAGCGCGTCGAGCTCGCTCGTAAGCGGCAGGGCGTGCGAATCCTCGCCAAAAGGCGAGATTCCGAAAAGGTGCGCCTCCAAAAAATCCATCGCAAACGCGATGGATTTTTTCATTTGTGTCCGCGGGACACAACGTCATTTGCGTGCTTGCACGCAACATCATTTGACCGAAGGTCAACATCATTGTCCGCTTGCGGACACAAATGAACGAGGTTGCACTTCGTGCAAATGATGTGCTTCGCAATGATGTGATGCTTCGCATCAATGATGTTGCGCTTCGCGCAAACGGAATTTGCCCAACCGCTTGCGTTTCACTCCAAACTGCGCTATAATAAACCCAGAAAGGCGGTGCTATGATGTCCGATATCAAAACCATTGAAGGAAGTCTTAGAGGAAAAAGATACAAACCCGACATGCAGTTTGATTTTGTAATATCCATACCCGAAAAAGAGGTCGGGGAATACGCGCTCTTGGTGGATCACGACGGGCAAAGCGACGCAAAGAAAATATGCCGGTTACTACGATTGATCCGAGAGGGCAACGATAAGGTCGTTTGATTGACGGGGAGGAAAGCTTTATGTACAAAATAAGCGATTATCCGAGCATAGCAGGCAATTTCTTTCTTGGAGGCAGAGCCGAGGGGGCAAGCCAAAGGCTGATCGGCAACGTCAATATACTGACCGTATTTCTTAGGCGAGAGGGCTCGGACTGGTCAGAGGAAGCGAAGAATAAATATTACGATTCGATAAGCAAAGCCGCCGATTTTCTTATGAGCGAAGCAAAAAGGTACGGTGCCACGCTCCATATCCGCCGCATCCATTTAGAAACGGATGCTCCCGCGGATGCAGATCCCAAGGACGGATATGCTCTGGTGAAGGATTATTTCCACAAGGAAACGGTCAACGAGGTCCAAGACCATTACAGAAGATCTTTGGGCGCTGACGAGGTACCGATCATCCTTGCCTTTAATACGCGCGGAAGAAGCTTTGCCTTCAAGAAAAACGCAAACGAGAAGCACGGCGCACAGGAGATCTCCGTGATATTTTTCGAGAATAGTGACTCTCCCGAGCGCAAAAAGACGGACATCGCGCACGAGCTGCTTCACCAATTCGGCGCCGTTGATTACTATTTCCCCGAAGAAGTCAAGGAGACGGCAAAGAAATACATCGGCAACAGCATTATGGGGATCGGATCACCCGTCGTAGACGATCTGACCGCATATCTTGTGGGGTGGAAGGATACGGTTTGCGCAAATTCCTATTGGTTTTTAAAGGAGACCATGTGGCTGAACGAGGATCTCCTTGCAAAGGAAAAACGCAAGCAGTGGCAAAAATAACCCCCGCGTTCTTGCCTATGCGGCGCATAGGGCGACCGACAAAAGAAAAATCCCGCACAGCGTGCGGGATTTTTTGCTTTTAGTGAAAAATAAAGGTGTCTTTTTTATTTTAAAAGCGGCGAGAAGAACTCGCGCATTTCAAAAAGGTATTTTTCCTTGTCGATGGGATAGGCAAGGCCGTGACCCGCGCCCTCGATAAGCACGAGCCTTTTTTCGCTTGTGCAGGCGGTGAAGTTTTCCTCGCTCATAGAGGCGGGAACGAAGTCGTCGGTCGTGCCGTGGACGAAGAAAACGGGCACGCGCGCGTTTTTGAGCGCCTTGACGGGCGGCGTTTCGTTCAAATCAAAATGCCCGAAAATGCGGGCGCCGAGAACGGCGAAGGGGTAAAGAAGGTTGGCGGGAAGACGCATTTCGCGCATCACCTTTTTGATGATCGCCTCGGCAGAGGTGTAGCCGCAGTCGGCTAAAACGCCGACAACGGAGGAGGGAAGCTCCTCGGCGGAGGCGGACATAACGGTGGCGGCACCCATAGAGACGCCTGTTAAAAGGATCTTTCTTTCGGGATAGCGCTCGCTGATGAGCTTTACCCACGCAAGCGCGTCGCGCTTTTCGTTGACGCCGAAGGAAACGACGTTGCCCTCGCTCTTGCCCGCGGCGCGCTGGTCAACCAAAAGCACGCTGTGACCAAGCTCCTTTGCACGAAGCACGCCGCCCGAAAGGTCGCGCTCGGCGTTGCCGCGATAGCCGTGGAGCATAATTTCAATGGGGCCCTCGCCCCCGTGCTCGTAGAATTTTCCGTAGAGTGTAAGACCATCGAAGGAGGTCATGGAAAGCTCCTCGCTTGGCATCTCGCGCACCGCCTTCATCCAGGCAACCATCCCCTCGCGGTGCTTTTCATAGACCTCGCCCTCGGGGATCTCAAACTCGCTTTTGGGGCGCTTGCTTTCCTCCTTGACGTAAAAAATGCGAACGAAGCAGATCAGCGAAGCGATAAAGGCAATAATAAACAGGGTAAAAACAACGCTGAGCGCGGCGTATAGGATAGGCATTTTTTGTTTTTTTCCTTTCTGACAGGTGCTTTTGGCTATATTTTACCACACGCGCGGGCATTTTTCAACCGAACGGTAAGAAAAACTTGATTTTTTTCATATGATATGATATAATGTTAAGGTATTATAAAAAAAGGATGAACGTATGAACAAAGAGGTCAACTACAAAAACAAGCGAACGTATAAGACGGCAAGATACCCCTACCGCCAGCGCGCGTTTTGGACGTGGCTCATTCGCGTGCTTTCGGGTATGACGATGCGCGGACGAAAGATCAAGATCGAAAAGTTCGGTTTAGAGGACTTAAAGCCCCCGTATATGATTTTATCCAATCATATGGCGTTCGTGGATTTTAAGCTTTTGGCATTAGCCACTTATCCTCATAAGATCAACAACGTCGTAAGCATCGACGGATACTACCGCCGCCCCTTCCTTCTTGAATGGATCGGTGCGATCGGTACGCGCAAGTTTACGATGGATCTTCACTTAATTAAGTCCATTTATAAGGTGCTTGAACGCGGCGACGTGCTTTGTATGTACCCCGAGGCGAGATACACGCCCATCGGCACCACGGCATATATGCCCGAGTCGCTCGGCGCGCTCGTAAAAAAATGCAAGGTGCCCGTTGTGGCGGTGGTGCATCGCGGCAACTACCTGTTCCGTCCCTTCTGGGATTGGAGAAGGAAAAGAAAGGTCCCCTTCCATACCACGCTCACCAAGATCCTTACCCCCGAGGAGCTTGAAAATATGACGGTTGAGGAAATCAACGCCCGCATTCGCGAGGGCCTTGCCTACGACGAATACACCTACCAAAAGGAAAACGGCATTCGTATCACCGAGCCGTACCGCGCCGAGGGGCTTCACAAGGTGCTTTATAAATGCCCCCACTGCAAGGCGGAAAGGCAAATGGCGTCCGAGGGCGCGGAGCTTTTCTGCAAGGCTTGCGGAAAGCGCTGGGAGATGACCGAGCTTGGCGAGCTTGCCGCAAAGGACGGTGAAACCGAGTTTTCCCATATCCCCGACTGGTTTGAGTGGGAAAGAGCGTGCGTGCGCAAGGAGGTCGAGGAGGGAACGTATCACCTCGAGGACGAGGTCGACGTGCATTCGCTTCCGCGCCTTTGGAAGTTTGAGAAGCTCGGCAAGGCACGCTTTACGCACGACATCGAAGAGGGCATCGTGATCGAGGGTCACTATCGCGGCGAGGATTACCGCATCCAGCGCCAGCCCCTGCAAACCAACTCTATTCACGTTGAGTACGACTGGTTCCACGTCAAGGATGCCGACTGTGTCGACGTTTCCACCGAGAAGGACTCCTTCTTCTGCTTCTTCGACAACACAAACGATATCATCACCAAGATCGCCTTCGCGGTGGAGGAGATTTATCACCATCATATGCGCCGTAAGCGCGGCAAGGAAGGGTAAGGGTTGACCGATATTTTCGCCTGATTGCACCGATCGCGCGCTCGCAGTATGGTAATGGTTGACCGATATTTTCGCCTGATCGCACCGATCGCGCGCTCGCAGTATGGAAATACAGCGTCGCTTGCGAGTCGGCACGCTGAGGCTGAAAATCTCGGCCAAGAGAACTTTGCTCTCCGATATTTTCGCCTGATCGCAGCATCAATAATAACGAAAGGCACTTATGGCAACAACCATAAGCGCCTTTTTTGTCTGTCTAAAAGAACTGAGCAATCAAGAAAAGCATGGATTTTAATGCTTCGGATGGTAGGGGGGTAAAGTATACAGATCTTCTTCACTTTCTGAATCAAATTGGGGGAAGCAAAACAAAAAGTAGTCACATTCGTCGCAACAACACGCAAAGCCTTGATCTCCGTTGCCAAGACAAATGGTAGGCTCTCCGGGCGTGAGCTCTGTCCCGGTAACGTCTATTATCTTTTTTGGAATATCCTTGTTCATATATATCACCTCATCAGTACATATAAAAAGTGCGCCCCGCGAAGGAACGCACCGAAAAAGTGTTCCTTCATTGTTGTCACACAATCTCTTTCCAGCGTTAGTGGATATGAGGAAAAAAGGAAACACCTTTTACCAAGGATAGTTTCCACTAAACGCTAAAAAATATTTGATTGTGTGACAAATATATTTTAACATGCTTTTCTTGATTTGTCAACAAATTTCAGAAAACGACAAAAATACTATCATGGCTTTGGTGTCTTTCATTAAGTCATTGCTTGCCAAGAAAAGAGAAGCCACTAAGAAACGCGAGGCGTTTCTTTTCGTCACTGAAAACACGGAGTGTTTTCTCGCCACCAACAACTAAAGGTGCCAAGCACCTTTTTCGTCACTAAAAAGAGCCTCTTTCGAGGCTCTTTTTATTTTACGCAAGTCGTTTTAAATACTGGCAATAAACGTAGACGTTCTGGATCTTTTTTGCCTCCACGCCGTCGTCCGCCTGAATGATGGGCTGGGTCTCGGAGGGGGTGATATAGAGCTTAAAGACCAAGGCATCCTGCCCCGGACGCATATTGCGGATCTTTTTGTACGCAAAGCTTCTCTTGGTGGCACCAAGGTAGTCGAAGATCACGCGCTCGATCTCCTGACTTTCAAAGCAGCGCAGAATATCCTCATCTGCGTGTGCCTCGAGAATTTCGGTTGCTTCCATTAAGCTAAGGTTATGCACCTTAAACTCGCCCTCGTTGAGAACGCTCATCATACTGCTGTTGTCAAGAAGCAGTAACGGAAGATTTTTGATTTCACTCATAAGTAACTCCTTCTGTTGCCTCGGCAACGGTTGAATTTTGCATAGTTTATGGAAACATATACAATCTTTGTAAAATTATTATACAATGTTTTGTGTATTTTGTCAATAGGGAACAGAAAAAATATTTTTCCCTACTGTATATATATTGCGAAAACTCAGAGGTGTTGCCCAAGCAAAAAAATGCGGCATCTGCAAAAGCAGATGCCGCAGCCCTATTATTTGTCCTTAATGGCGTCAACGGGCTTCTTTCTTGCGATGTTATAAACGGGCAAGAAGGAGGCGATTGCCGCAACGAAAAGGCTGATAAGGAGCATTAAGACAACTTGGCGAATGCCAAAGGAGAGAAGCGTGACGTTCAGTCCCTCGTTTCTGGCAACGAAGTTGACGATGACCGTACCCGCAACGGTAACGATAAGGGCGAGAACGTAGTTGATCAAAGCGATAATGGCAGACTCCGAGAAGAAGATCTTATAAACGTCGGAGCTTTTCGCACCCACGGCGCGGAGAATACCGATCTCGCGCTTTTTATACGAGATGGATACCGAGATAAAGTTCATCAGCATCAAAGCGGAGAACACCGCGAAGCCAACGCCGATCCACATAAAGATCTTCGCGCCCTCCTCGATAAAGTCGTTGAAGGTGTCCAGCGTATCCATAACGGGGTTTTGCATTTGGAAGGTAAGCGCAGACTCTTCGTCGTAGGTGAGGGAGACGAGCGTGTCGATCTTCTCCTTGTCGGTGGGCATCGGCGCGATGACGAAGGCGTATTTGCCGGGGACGTGCGGCGCGGTGACCTCGTAGGAAAACTCGTTTTCCGTCGCGTACTCAATGAAGGTGTTATAAAGCCCGTCCGAGATGATCATAGTGTGGACGTTCATCCCTTCGGTCGCACAGGTGTAGAAGCCTGCAAGGGTGTAGCCGGAGAAGGTTCTTTCCACCTCGCTGTCGCCCTCCCATACCTTGGAGGAGAGGGTGGCTTGGTCGGTGATGTCCTCGATCTTGACGCCCGACGCCTTGATCAAAAGATCAAGCGCCTTTGCCTCGATCGCCCTGCCCATGCTGCCGTCCTTGTCAATGGCATTTTCGGTGATTTCCATACCGCTATTCTCGTAGTAATGCGTGTAGCGGATGTAGTTCATATAGATCTCGGTGGCTTCCTCGGGGGAGTGCATACCGTTTTTCCACTCTTCCCTTTGTTCCTCGGAGAGCACGCCGTGGCGCCGGGCGACAGCATTGACGATAGAGAGCTCGCCCGTGTAGTCGAGCTCGCCGCCGTAGAACGCCTCTGCCGCCCCAAACTCGGCAAGCAGGTCAGCGATGCGGTAGCTATCCAGCGTCACGCACATATTTTCAGCGCCGAAGTAGAGCTGGAAATACGCGTTCATCTTGTTTTCAAAGAAGGAGTCGGGGATGTTTTCGTGGAAGGCAACGCCCGAAAGCGCCTCAAAGAAGCCGCGGAAAAGTCCCTCGGTGGCGAGCGCCTTGTGCTTTTCAACCATTTCCCACGGGAGAATGCCGTAGCCGCTCACGCCCCAAATTTCGTCAAAGAAATTGGAAGAGGTAAGCATATAGCCGGGCTGTGGCGTAACGTGATTGTCCTCGCAGTACTGTAAATATTCCGCCTTGATCGCGTCAAGGTTTTCGTTTACGTACTTACGGGTCACCGTAGCGCGCATATATTCGGTAAGGCTTCCGTATTTGCCCTGTGCCGTATCGATCTTTTCCACGCCGATGGCATCTGCCGCCGCGGCAAGGACTTTTTCGGTGAAGTCGACCGAGCCGACGTTCAAAAGGGCGCTTTTAACATCCATGGGCAAAAGGTATTCCTTCTCGCCGAGAGAGGTTCTTCCGCCGAGGTATTCCGCCTTGATATGCGAGGAAAGAACGTCGCTCTTCGCCACGCGGTAGTAGCTGTATTCCATGCCTCCGACGGGGTAGTAGACACCGTCGAAGCCGATTTCGCCCTTGAAGTCCGTATTTTCGGCGGCGCGCTCCGATCGGAAGATGAAATTGTAGCCGTTTGTGCCGATGCCGAGCATAAGGTCGGATTGATATCCCTGCGCGCCTGCAAAGGCGTCGATCACGCCCTCACTCACGTAGCCGATGCCGTGGAAGCCGTAGCTGATGGCGTTTTGCATCTCCTCAATGAGAAGCATATCGAGAATGCCGCCCTCCTCCTCGGGGCCGACGTTGTCATTGTCCGAGGGAATAAAGGAGGCGTATCTCTCATAATCAAAGCCTGTGTCGATAACCGCCGTGACAACGTAGGTTTTTATAGCCTCTGTGCCGTAGCTGCTTCTGTGGCGGACCTCGAGGTGCTTGCCGAGAACGTTGTTCGGGTTTTGAAGATCGTGTTCGTCATAGATGAGGTCGCCCGCTTTTACACTTTCCTCCAGCTCGGTGTTTTTAAAGCCGGTGTAGTTGAGCGTTTCGTAGGTGAGCTTGGAGATGGCGATCTCGCTTTCCGTCTCGGGCATCTTGCCGTGAATGGTAAAGCCGAGCGCAAGAAGGTCGGCTTCCTTCGCCGAGGTAACGCCCGAAAGCTCGCCCGTATATGCCGTGCTGCTTCCTATGCCCGCCTCGGAGATCATCGACGGCTGAAGAGAAATGCCGCCGCCCCAGCCGTCGGCAGAGCCGCCCGTGTAAACGGGGAGAAACTTGATGCCCGTTTTCTCCTCGAGGGCAAGAATATCGTCCTCGTTGAAGTTCTGGTAGTGGAAATAGATGCTTTCCTCGTCGCCGTAGATCCACTTGTTTTGCACGCCGAGGGTGACGGAGGCATTCTTGATGCCCGAGTCGATGATAGATTCGGTCGCCGCCACGTACTTATTGTACGAGCCCATCGTGTCGGCAAAGCCGAAGAGGGCAAAGGCGATCAAGGAAAGGAAGATCGTCAGAACGAGGCGGAACTTTTTGTGTCCGAGCGAGCTTGAGCCCATCTTGACAGCGTTCTTCATCGGAAGCGAGGAGCGGATAAATTTGCTGTCCTTCTTCTCATAGCTCTTGACGGGAACGTCGTCCTTTTTGGTGTCCTTGAAGGAGGAGGTCTTGCCGTCGCTCGTGATGCCTGCGGCGGTGCGCACCGTGTCGTTGATGCGGCGGTCGCCCGAAATAAACACGTCGCCCGACTGATTTTTTAAATACTCGTTGATGCGAAGAAGGTCCTCGCCCGTCAGCTCGTACCCTGCCTCGATCTTTAAGATGCCGTCGTTCATTCTGTGAACGCCGCCGGAAAGAAGGGTTGCCTCCTCGGCGTGCTTGGTCACGTCGCTGTCAATGCGGCCGTCCTTCATTTCAATAATACGGTCGCCGTATCTCTCCGCGAAGTCGCGGTCGTGCGAAACGATGATCACGAGCTTCTTTTCGGAGAGCTTCTTCAAGGTGTCGAGGATCTGCTTGCCCGTATTGGAGTCCAGCGCGCCCGTCGGCTCGTCTGCCATAATGATCTGGGGGTCCTTCACGAGGGCGCGGGCGATGGCAACTCTCTGCTTCTGACCGCCCGAAAGCTCGTTGGGCTTTCTCTTGGCGAAGTCAAGCAGGTCGACCTCCGAAAGAATGCCATTTATCTGCTCGCTCGTTGCCTTCTTTCCCTGAAGCTCAAGCGCGAGGGCGATATTGGCACCGACGGAGAAGTCGTCGAGAATGTTATACTCTTGGAAGATAAAGCCGATAAAGGTGTTGCGGTACGCGTCAAAGTCCGAGCCGACGAACTCCTCGGAGGACTTGCCCTTGATGATAAACTCGCCGCCGTCGTAGCTGTCAAGGCCGCCGATGACGTTTAAAAGGGTGGACTTACCGCTTCCCGATTTACCGAGAATAAAGACCATACCCGTTTCGGGGAAGGAGACGCTCACGCGGTCAAGCGCTTTGACCTCAAGACCCGTTTTCGAGCGGTATATTTTGGTTACGTCGCGTATTTCAAGCATACGTTTTTCTCCTTTTTATAATATAGGACTTAAATGCAGGTGATAAAGAGCCAAGCCAAAACGGCGCTGACAAGGGGCTGGACAAGCGCGCCGAGCGAGAAGCTTGAAAAGACCGAGATCACGGACAAGACGGCAAGCACGAAGATCACGATGCCGAACACGCGCGCGCGGCTTCTTCTGATGCCAAGCAGCCCAAAGACACCCGCTAAAAGCATAAGCACGCCAAGCGCGGCGGAAAGGATCGCCGAAAGGTTGAGGGCGAGGATGGATTCAAGAAGCGCCAAGGGCGAGGAGATGCCCCAAACAATGTATACGATGCTGATGACGATACGCAAAAGCGATTTGGTGGATTTCTTCATTTTTGTAAATGCTCCTTTGCTTTTTTTCAGTTTTATTTTAGCACAACGAGAGCTTTCTGTCAACGCTTTTTAAAAGGGGAGCGCGCGGCGCTCCCCTTAGGGATTTATTTGGAAAGACGTGCGTAAGTAAGGACATACGTTGCGCTGTCGTTTTTGGACCGGTAGGTCGAGCATATCGCATGTAGAGTTGGCAGGGTCGAAGTACACGAAATACTGCACCACATTTTATATTATATCACGCGTGCGCGCGCTTGTAAAGTCTTTTTTCGTCAAAAGAGCCAATTTCTACATATTTAATAATTTTTTATTATAAATTTTGCACAATTTGCGAATAGATTTTTTCGAAAAAGTCTGCTATAATAAAGACACAAAGGAGGACGGTCCAATGGCAAACTAACCGACGGGCGACCCAAACGGCACCCTTTGCGTGCAAAGGGAGAAAAACCACGGCGGTGCTACGCATAAAGAAAGACATGGGAGTTTATTTTAAACAGCACGCAAGATCCGATGGAGCGCCAAAAAAGAGCCTCTCCGAGAAAGAGCATAAGTAACGAACGGTATTCTCGTTAGAGAAAGCAAAAGCAAAAAGCGCGTTAAAGAGATGCAAAAAAGAACGGAGAGAGATAAGGAAAGCGAGGAGTAAAAAGGATGTTAGATATCAAGAGTGAACAGATTTAGCCCTCGGCTGTGTGTAAAGAAACACGGTCGGGGGCTATTTCTTTTTTGGCGGCGGAGCCGCCTTTTTATTTGGTGCGGGTGGCAGGAGCTTGCATCGACTTTGCGCCGAGTGCGCGGTTTAGAGAGATATCTGCTCGCAAAGTCTGTTCATTCCGCAAGCGGAATGAACGAGGTCCAAGTCGGTTTGCTCTGCATAAAACAAAAAAGCATCCCCAAAAGGAGATGCTTTTTCGTTTGGTGCGGGTGGCAGGACTTGAACCTGTACAACCTTGCGGCCATAAGAACCTGAATCTTACGCGTCTACCAGTTCCGCCACACCCGCTTATTTGCCTT
>JAZOSE010000036.1:0-7359 GCA_045656965.1 Eubacteriales bacterium | reverse complement strand
TTTGACATCAACGACTACGTAAACGCCTACTGCTCCTATCAGGGCGAGATCACCCTTCCCCTCTATTCCTCGCTCACCGACGAGGAGGTCGCTTTCGTCATCAAGACCTTCCGCGACTGCTTAAGGACGGTATAAGGGGCGAAAATGAAAAAAATACTGATCATCGGCGCGTCGGTTTTACAGCTTCCCGCGATCCTTCGCGCCAAGGAGCTTGGCTTTTATGTCGGCGTTGCCGACTATAATCCGAATGCCGTCGGCATTCCCTATGCGGACGAGTATTTCAACGTCAGCACGATCGACACCGAGGGCGTTACCGCCTGCGCGAAAAAATTTGCGCCCGACGGCATCTTCACCCTTGCCACCGATATGCCGATGCGCTCTGTTGCGGCGGCAGGCAAGGCGCTCTCTCTCCCCGCGATCACACCCGAAACGGCGCTTCGCGCCACCGACAAGGCTGAAATGATCAAGGCGTTCGCCGAGCACGGCGTGGAGCATCCGTGGTTCTGCGTCATTTCCTCGCTTGAGGAAGCGAAGGCGCTGAAGGGCAAGATCACCTACCCCTGCATCTCCAAGCCGACCGACTCGTCGGGAAGCCGCGGCGTTATGCTGATCAAAAACGGCGAGGAGCTGCTCGAATCTCTCGCTTACAGCGCGGGAAACGGCAGAAGCGGTGCTGTCATTGTTGAGGAATATCTAAAGGGACACGAGGTCAGCGTTGAAGTTATCGTTCTTCGCGGCGTGCCGCATATTCTCCAGATCACCGACAAGCTCACCACGGGTGCGCCGCACTTTGTGGAAATGGGGCACTCCCAGCCCTCTCGCCTTCCCGAAGGCGATCTTGAAAAGATCCGCGACCTTGCCTCGCGCGCGGTGCTTGCCGTCGGCATTGAAAACGGTCCTGCGCACGTGGAAATTATGCTCACAAAAAACGGTCCCCGTATGATCGAGCTCGGCGCGCGTATGGGCGGCGACTGCATTACCACCCACCTCGTACCTCTTTCGACGGGCATTGATATGGTGGAAGCGTCGATGCGCATCGCGCTCGGCGAGGAGCCCGACGTCACCCCCAAAAAGCAGCGCGGAAGCGCGATTCGCTTCTTCGACGTACCCTCGGGCAAGATCGAGAGCATTGAAGGCGCGGACGAGGCGCGCGCACTCGCGGGCGTCACCGAGATCACCTTCACCAAATCGGTTGGCGACACCGCAGGCGAGATCGGCTCCAGCACCGACCGCGTCGGCTTCGTCATCGCCGAGGCAGAAACGGCAGAGGCTGCCGTTAAAATTTGCGAGGAAGCACTCAAAACGGTGACCGTCACCGTAAAATCATAAAATACGAAAGCAAGAGGACAGACTATGAACCGTCTTTATATGAAAGCCAGAACCGCCGTTTTATCCACCAAGCTGGGCAAAAAGCTCCGTCTTATGATGCAAATGCGCTCGTACAAGCTTGAAAATGCTCAAAAAGCGGCAAAAGAAGCCTACCCCGACAAAACGGTCGAGGAGCTGGCGGAAATTGCCAAGGATATGATGCGCGAGGCAAAGACCTACAACGTGGGCTTTGACGAGTACGTGATGTATCATTTCGAGCAAAGAGGCGAGGAGGAAAGAAGGCTCTTTATCCCCACGCGTGAGCGCGCTCTTTACTGCGAAAGACTCAACAATCCCAAAAACCAGATGATCTTCGACGACAAGGGAAAAACCTTCGAGGTCTTCAAAAAATATTTCAAGCGCGATCTTGCCGAGGTCGTCGGCTGGTCAAGCGCATCGAAGGAAGCCTTCCGCGCCTTCGTAGAAAAGCACCCCCGCTTTATCATCAAGCCCTTTAACGGCGGAAACGGACGCGGGATCAAGATCGTCGACGGCGAAGGGATTGCCTTCGATGAGCTTTGCGAGTCCTTAAAGAAGGATTACGAAAGCGGATTCGTTGCCGAGGAGCTGATCCGCCAATGCGCGGAGCTTGCCGCGGTGCATCCCGAAAGCGTGAACACCATGCGAGTGTTTACCGTGCGCTTCGACGACAGAATAGAATTTCTCCCCTTCGCTTGGCGCGTTGGCAGGGGCTCCGCTTGCGTGGACAACGGCGGAAGCGGCGGCATTTTCTGCGCACTGAACGACGAGGGCGAGATCATTTCCACCGCCGACGAAAAGGGCAGGTTTTACGACGTACATCCCGACACGGGTCACGCGCTGATCGGCTTTAAGATCCCCCGCTTTGAAGAAGCCAAGGCTCTCGCTAAGGAGCTTGCTATGGTCGTTCCGAGCAACCGCTACTGTGGCTGGGACATCGCCTTGACCGACGACGGCTGGGTGATGCAAGAGGGCAACTGGCAGGGCGGCATCGTCGCATTCCAGTGTCCCCTCCAGCGCGGCTACCGCAAGGAAATGGACGCTATTATGGCGGAGCTTGGGCTTTAAAGAGGTGCATTATGGGAAAAATAAAAAACTATTTCGGAAAAATACGCGATTATATGGATGCACAAGGGCTAAAAGGAAGGTTTCTTTTTGTCAGAATCCTTTTTGATATCGCCGTCTGCAACATTTTGTACGGTGCCACCATTTCCGACTATTTTTATTACCGCTTCTACAAGAAGAAAAGATGCGAAAGAAAAACCTATGCTACCGCAAGGGATAAAAACCGTTTTTATAACGCCGTAAACGCCGGATACCAAAGCAAAGAGCGACAACTTGTTCAGGACAAGGACAAGTTCAACGAGGCATTCGCCGAATACTTAAAACGCGAGAGCATGGTTTCCCCCGATTGCGGTGAGCCCGCCTTTTTGGATTTCTTGAACAAGCACGGTGCCGTGTTTGTCAAGCCCATTCGTACAGGAGGAGGTGCGGGCATTCTCAAAATATATGCCGACAAAATCGGCGATCCTCACGAATGCTGGGAAAATCTTTGCAAGAAGGGAACTTGCGTTGTAGAGGCATGCATTCCGCAGCATCCCGCTATGGCGGCAATCCACCCCGAATCCATCAACTCGCTTCGCATTGCTACGTTCTTTGACGGAGAAAAGACCACCGTTTTGTTTTCTGTTCTCCGTTGCGGCGTTGGCGACGCCTTCGTGGACAATCACTCCTCCGGCGGCATTACTATGGTGGTGGACACGGAATGCGGAAGAGTTTGCTCTTGTGCCGCAGGCAAAAAGGACACTCACATTATAAGACATCCCGATACAGGCGTTTTCTTTCCCGGATTTGAGATTCCGCACTGGGACAAATGCCTTGCGCTTGTAAATGAGGTAGCAAGAAAAGCCGTCGGTCTTCGCTACGTCGGCTGGGACGTCGCTATTATGCCGGATGGCGTTTGTCTGATCGAAGCCAACCCCGGCGGCGACTTCAACGTTTTCCAAGAGTCCGCCCAAAAAGGATACAAAAAAGAATTGGATACCATACTGAAAAACTTGTCAAACGACCAATGAGCTGAACGCATATGAACGGTTGGGTCATAGTTCGTATGGCAAATTCCCTCACAGAAGGGCTTTTTGAAAGAAGCACGACAAATCCTTGAGCAGCTCGGCATACGCAAACTGACAAAGCTGGGCGTCTAAATACAAACTTACGGAGAAATTTATGGACTTACAGGGAAAAACCCTCTTGTTAATGGGCGGCGGCGCTTACGCAAGAGACATTGAGAAATACAAGAAGGAAAAGGGCTTCCGCACGGTTGCGCTCGGCAGAGATGCCGACACGCCGATCGCCCGCATATCCGATGCCTTTTATCAAGTGGATACGCAGAACGTTGACGGCGTTTGTGAGATCGTTCGCAAGGAGAAGGTTGACGGTATCTTCGTCGGCTCCTCCGAGGTCAACATTACGCCTGCGGCGCGCGTGAGCGAGCTAACGGGTGCCCGCTTCTACACCACGAGCGAGCAATGGGGCATTCTCGCCAACAAGGCACTCTTTAAGGAGTATTGCCGCAAGTACGGCGTGCCCGTCGTTCCCGAATACCGTCTTCCCGAAAACTATACCGAGGAGGACGTAAGGGCGCTCCCCTTCCCCTTGATGCTTAAACCCACCGACTCGTCGGGCGCAAGAGGTATGAACGCTTGCTTTCGTGCCGAGGATTTTGACGCGCTCTACGCCGAGGCGTTAAAATGGTCGAAGAAAAAAGAGGTCATCATCGAAAAGCTGATCACGGGGGCAGACGAGGTCTTTTTCCAGTACACGATACAAGACGGCGTGACCTCGCTGACCTCGGCTTTTACCAAGGTTTTTACAAAGACCGAGAACAAGGAGCTTATCCTTCCCGTATTCCATATTTATCCCAGCAAATACATTGACGAATATTACGAAAACGTTCACGGCGGCGTAGAAAAGCTTTTCCGCGCGATGAACATTCAAAACGGCGTTATGACGCTCCAAGGCTTCTACACCGAGGGGCAGTTCTACATCTTTGAGGCGGGCTTCCGTATGGGCGGTGCGCAAAATTACGTTCTAACCGAATACCAATGGGGCGTCAATTCCCTCAACGCGATGATCAACTACGCATTGACGGGCAAAATGAACGACGCGCCCATCCTTTCGCTCGACAACCCTCGCTTCCGCCACCCCTCGTGCAACTACTACGTGGGACTTAAAGCGGGCAAGCTTGCGAAAATGCTCGGTGTGGACGAGGTCAAGGCGATGAAGGGCGTTCTCGGCGTCACCGTAATGTGCAAGGAGGGTGACGAGATCCCCGACACCAACGCGCTTGAGCGCATCTGCTTGCGCATCCACGTCGTCGGAGAAACGGCGGAGGCGCTTGCCGAGACCCTCGTTAAGATCAGCACTACCTTAAAGATCCTCTCCGACACGGGCGAGGATATGCTGCTTGAGCCGCTTACCTACGAACGCTGTCTTAGCGCGATCCGCTACACCACGAACTTTTAAATTCAGGACAATAAACCAACCCTTAAGGAGTTTTTTATGCCCATTGAGCTTCTCTACTTAGCCATCGTTTTCGCGGTTGCCATTGTCGGCTTCACCGTTTTAAAACGACCCCTTTACGAATGCATGCTCTACGCCTTTATCGCGTTGGTCATCGTATCGGGCTGCATCAACCCCGCCGTCTTTGGCGAAATTGGCAATTTTATCTGGGACGCCTTGAAGGAGGACACGCTTTACGTGATCTTCGCCTTCATCATTTCGGCGGCGCTGCTCTCCAAAACCACGGTTATCGACGACTGCATCGCGATTATCCTCTCCATCTTCGGAAGGCTTCGCGGCGGCGCGGGCTTTGTTGCCATCATCGGCTCGTCGTATATGGGCTCTCTTTCGGGAAGCGGCCCCGGCAACGTGGCAACCACGGGCGTTTTTACCATCCCCGCTATGATCCGCTCAGGCTTCCCCCGTCACCTTGCGGCAAACGTGGAGGCGCACGCATCAACCATGGGCAATATGATCCCGCCCGCAGGTATGATCGGTGTTGCCTTTGCCCTTCTTGACAAGCTTTACCCGAACACCTACACCCTCTCGCAGTATTGGCTTCTTCTTTGGGGTGTGGCGCTCTGGTTCGTTCTCCAGCGCATTGTAACGCTCTACGCGATGTGCCGCTTCTACAAGGTCGAGCCGATGAAAAAGGAGGATATCCCCAGCCTTAAAAAATCGCTTCGGCACGGCTGGAAGGCGGTTTTCCTTCCCATTATCGTGTTCGTTCCCTTCCTCGTTGTCAGCAAGTTTAAGGACTTCTTCATTTCCCGCATCGGAGAGGCAGGCACGAGCGCGCTCGATAAGAGCCTCCTGCTTCTGATCCCCGGCTTGATCGTCATTTGCGGCATTCTCCTTTCGGGAAAAAAGACGATGAAGGAGTCCACGCCGAAAAAGCTTCTTGAAAGCATTACAAAGGGTATGCTCAAGGTCGTTCCTACCGCCTCTCTCGTGCTTTTTGCCTACTTCGTGGCAAACGTCTTTGAGTTTTTGAAGGTAGAGGAGGGCATCGGCTCCTTATTCGGCTCCTTTAATATGAGCTACACGGCGCTCTGCTTCATCATTCCTCTGTTCACCGCCGTGCTCGGCATGCTGCTCCCCGGCTCCTCGCAGGTCAAGATCTTCGGCGGCATTATTATCACGCTTTTAGCAGGCGCCGGCGGAAACCCGATGCTTGCCGCAGCGATGCTCCCCTGCATTTGCGGCGCGATGCACGGCGTAACGCCTCCCTATTGCGCTTGCGTTTACACCGGTATGGGTATCGCCCAGTCGGAGCTAAAGCCCACGCTGCTCAACTGCGGCATATGGATCGCACTTCACTATCTTTTAAGTGTGGTCGTCTTGCTCGGTTGGCTCCCCCTTTGGGGTCTTGTCGGTTAAGGAGGGAAGGAAAATGAGAAAAAAGCTTTTTAATATCTTAAACAAGCTCTATGGCTACCTTATGTTCACCTCCTTTTTCGCGGGTGTGCTTCCGCTTCTCCCCTTTATCGTCGCCATCTGCATCGGCGGCAAGACGGGCGAAGCCATTTCCGTATTTCTTTACAAGGAATATTATCCGTGGGTCATCCTCGTCGGCTCGCTTGCCCTCATTATCGGTCTTGTCGCTATGTACCTCGGCAAGCTGGAGGGGCTTTCGGTAAAAAAAGCAGTCGCCGAAGAAAAAAACGAAGAAACCAAATAATTCTTTTTTCGAGGATAAAAGTATAAATGGACGAAAAAATCAAGATCTTAAAAATGCCCGCCTACTACGACCCCGAGCAGATCTCCTCCTCGCATCTTTCGAAGGATCTCGGCGAGGCGTATATCGCGGCAGGCTTCGTAACCGAAAACTACGTGCCGACCCCCACGCGCGGCATCGATAAGGCAACGCGCAAAAAGTATAAAAAGATCAAATACGAGGAAAAAGAGGACGGCAAGATCATTGTCCACCGCTTCCCCCTGATGCGCGAGGGCAAAAACCCTGTCTTGCGCGCCTTCCGCTATCTTCTTTGCAACCTAAAGCACTATAACCGCGGCAAAAAGGCTAAGGACATCGACGTGATTATGGCGGGCAGCACCCCGCCCACCCAGGGCGTTCTTTGCGCCAAGGTCAAAAAGAAGCTCTCGAAGAAATATAAAAGAAACGTCCCCTTTATCTACAACCTGCAAGACATCTTCCCCGACTCGCTCGTGACGGCGAAAATGACCAAAAAGGGCTCGCTGATCTGGAAGATCGGCAGAAAAATCGAGGACTATACCTACCGCAATGCCGACAAGATCATCGTTATCAGCGAGGATTTTAAGCGCAATATTATGGAAAAGGGCGTGCCCGAGGAAAAGATCGCGGTGATTCCCAACTGGGTCAACACCGAGAACGTCTACCCCGTCGCCCGCGAGGACAACATCCTCTTTGACCGCCTCTCGCTCGACCGCGAAAGGTTCTATATCGTGTATAGCGGCAACCTCGGTCAC
>JAZOSE010000035.1:0-2485 GCA_045656965.1 Eubacteriales bacterium | reverse complement strand
ATATTTCTCGGCAAGCTTCTTAACGCTTGCGGCACGCTCTGCGATGGCATCGTTCCAAATGTCATAATTCTCGTAAATGTCCTTGCCGTAAATATCCCACGCAACGTCTGCCTTCATAACGAAGGGCTCAACGAGCACAAGAGAGATGTTCGGCTTTCTTTCCAGCGTCTCCTCAATGAGAAGATCGAACATTTTTTCGTATTTTGCAGCGGAGGCACCCGTGCCAAGACGCAGACCGAAGCCAACGTCGTTGATGCCGTTAAAGATGCTGAGAATATCAAAGTCAAGAGTCATGGTATGCTCTTCCCAGCGAGCGTACATATCCATAATGCGGTTTCCGCCGATGCCGCGGTTGTAGATCTTGATTGAGGGGTCGTCGCAAAGCAGGCGTGCGGCGATAAGGTTTACATAGCCGCTGCCGAGGTTGATATTCGGTCTTTGCTCGTTGCGGTCTCTGCCGAAATCGGTGATGCTGTCACCCTGAAAAAGTATAGTTTTCATCTGTGTTCTCCTTGTATGTAAGCTTTTGACATTCTGTGAGCATCACCTTAGGGGTGGCGCGTGCTTTTTGGGGGAAGATCATTGGCAGCAGCTACCAGAGCCGATATTTTCCGCCTCGGCGATCATACCGACGCGCTCCTCGTGTCTTCCTCCACCCTCAAAGGCGGTCTCAAGGAAAAGGTCGGTGATGTCCTTGCAAAGTCCAAGTCCGATCACGCGCGCGCCCATGCAAAGCACGTTAGCGTCGTTATGCATTCTGGTCATTCTGGCACTGAAGGTGTCGCCGCATACTGCCGCGCGAATGCCGCGGAATTTGTTGGCGACCATGCTCATACCGATACCCGTGCCGCACACGAGAATACCAAAAGAGCCTTTAAGGTCCGCCTGCACGCCCTTGGCGACCTTTACGGCGTATTCGGGGTAATGCGTGCCGCTTCTTCCGTGGTCGGCACCCATATCTAAAACGGTGTAGCCCTTTTCGGCGAGGTAGCTTTTCAGTTCCTCCTTGTACTCATAGCCTGCGGAATCTGCTCCGATATAAATGGTTTTCATAAAGTTCGTTTCTCCTTTAAACTTTATTTTTATTGTTTTTGTTTTGCGTTTTCTTTTTCAAGGCGCTCACGCTCTGCCTGCGGAAGCCTTAAATAGACGGGGGAAAGGGCGCGATCGCTGACTGTTTTACCCTCTTTGATGAGCCTGTACGCGCATTTTGCTACCGAAGCAGCGTTCTCTAAGCGCAAAAGCTCCGGAGTGTTAAGAAGATGGACACCGCGCTCCGAAAGCGCGCTGTATGCCACGTCGTATCCGTCGCCAACGAGGCGCACGGGCGTATCCTTATAAAGCGTGTTTAATTCCTCGGCAAGTGCGGAAAGCGGAAGGGCGCGGTCCGGCGAAAGGCGAGCAAGCGCGCCGTTTTCAAGGCGAAAAAGTGCGTTATAGACCTCTCCTCTGCGCGCGTCCATCACGGCGCAGTAGATGCCGTCAAGCCCGAAAAGGTTTTCGGCAAGAGCCTCCAAAGTGGATACCGCAACGCAGTTTTTTCGGTCGGCTTCGGGATAGCGAAGAGCAAGCCCCTTGACGACGGAAACGCCGATACGCACCCCTGTAAAGGAGCCGGGGCCAACGGTGACGGCATAATAATCCGCGTCGGAAAGTGCGAGCGATGCCGAGCGGCAAAGCTCCTCGGCGATGGGGAGGAGAATTTCGCTATGCGTCAAGCCGTTATCGGCTACGGTGTAGCTTAAAATGCGGTCATCCTCCGCAAGCGCGACGGATGCCGCACAGGCGGTAGAATCAAAGGCAAGTATTTTCAAGGGATCATCTCCTTTATACTTCAAAGGGTAAGGTGATGGCGCGTCCGTCAAAAGCATCGGTGCGCTCGATCAAAACGCGCACAGCATCGCTCGGAAGCTCGCTTTCGATGTTTTCACTCCACTCCGAGACGGCATATCCGTCACGGCGAAGGTAATCGTCAAAGCCGATAGAGGCAAGGTCGTCCTCACTTTCAATGCGGTACATATCAAAGTGGAAAACGGGCTTTACGCCTTTTTTATACTCGTTGACGATGGCGTAGGTGGGCGAGCGGGTCTCCTTGATGCCGAGTGCGGCGGCGAAGCCACGCGTAAACGCCGTTTTACCGACACCCATTTCGCCAAAAAGGGCGACGAAGGCGCAGCGGGGACGATTTTCTAAAAGATAGGCGGCAAGGCGAGCGCCGACGGCTTCGGTCTCGCTTGCGCTGTTTGTAAGATAAGTAGGCACGGGCGCTCTCCTTTGCATTTTAGTTGAAGCTGGGATAATCAAAAACGTCCTCTCCGAAAACGAAGCGGAGAGCGGCACGGTATTCCTCCTTTGCGCGTTTCCTTTTAGCCTCGTTGATTTTTTCGGGCAAAACGGCACGAAGAAGGGTGTTTTTGGGTGTGTCGTCGGGGTCGGTCAATTCAAGCGCCGAGCATTCGTAGCCATAGGTGCGAAGCCGCGCCAG
>JAZOSE010000034.1:0-17505 GCA_045656965.1 Eubacteriales bacterium | reverse complement strand
AAAGCAAAAGCAGGCACGCTGCGCTTTGAGCCTGCCGAGCTGAATAATATGTGGGTGGAAGCCACCAGCCAAACCACCGAAGCGGCAAAGCTTTCGCGCCTTGGCACCATGAGCGGCCCCATCCTCAACGATAACCTCTATCTCTTCATTGAGAAAAATCGCTACTCGAAGTGATAGAGCGCGCCCCAAGGGGCAGGAAAGGAAAATGAAATGAAAAGCGTATTGATTCTCGGTGTCGGCGGTACCGGCAGCCGAGCCGTCAACCTTCTGCAGAAAAAGATCGCGCGCTCGGGTGGAACCGAGGACGTGAAGATCGTTTCCGTGGTGTTTGACACCAACGCGGCGGACGAAAAGAATATCGATGCCGCCACCGTCATCTCTCTTTCGGAGAACGCCACCGTCGGTATGGTGCGCCGCCGTCTCGGCACACAGTGCGACGAGTGGTTCCCGAAGGACCGCAAGTATGACGAAAACAATCTTTCCATCGGTGCAGGGCAGTGGAGAAAGCAGTCGTATCTTGCTTTCCTCAATGCGATGAACGATTCTATCCGCCGCAACGATCTTGACAACGCGCTCCAAAAGCTCGTTGATCAGACCCAGTCGAACTTCTCGGTGGATATCTACACCGTTGCCTCCCTTGCGGGTGGCACGGGCTCGGGCTCGTTTATCCCCTTAACGCTCTACGTTAAGAAGAGATTGCGCCAGATGTTCCCCAACGCCACCGTGCGTGCCAGAGCTATGCTCGCTTGCCCCGATATCTACGAGGCAAAGCAAAACGGCGACAAGATGAACATCACGAGCATCTATGCAAACGCCTACGCGATCCTGCGTGAGCTTAACGGCATCAACCAGGTCGTATACGGCTTAAACGGAGCTGACTACGACAGCGGTAAGGGTGAAAGCGCGCGCCGCGGAAGAACCCCTGTGTCCTTCCGCCTCGGCAGCGAGGACAGCCCCGTCGGCGTTTTGTTCGACTCCAAAAACAAAAAATACCATTCTCCCACCAGCGCTCCCTTTGAGCGTGTGTGCTTGATGGAGAAGATCGTCAACGTTTCCTCGGTTGCCGCGCACGACGAGGCGATGGCAAACATTCTTTACTCTCTTGTTTGCACCAAGGCGGGCGGTGAGCTCGACGGCATCTGGTCCAACGAGGAAAAGAAGCGCGCGGGCGAGACGGGACACAACTGCATGTACGCGGGCATTGGCTCCTCGGAGATCAATTACCCCATTGACACGCTCCTTGAATACTTCGCATGGCGCAAAACGCGCGATGACGTGGAGGGCGAGTGGCTTCTTTTGCACAACGCTACCGAGGCGCAGATCACCGAAAAGCGCAAGCTTGCCAAGGAGATGCGCAAGGAGTACCACTTAACCACCGAGGACTACGCGAAGCTCTTTATCGACGCGCAGAAGGCGGAGGAGCGCACCGAGACGGGTAACGTCACCGAGCTGATCCGCTCCGCGACCCGTTATTACGAGAAGCAAAACGGCAAGGAAGAGCTAAAATACGTTTTTGAGGAATACTGGGCGAAGCTGCAAGAAAGCTTCCAAAGCCTTATTCCCGATCATAAGGCGATCGCCTCCCGCATTGCCGATATCGACCCTGTTTCCAAGCCCTCGCTCTTCGCCTCGAAGAGTGTAAGAGAGGGCGTTGCGGCTCAGGTTGCCGATAACGCTGAGCAGGTCTATTTAAGACTTAACGACTTCTATCAGGCGGCGGTAGACGCAATCCGCAGTCAGATCAACGTTTCTTCCGACGCTATTTTGCCGATGGATACCAAGAAGGATCCCACGGCAAGCCTTGACCTTTCCTTCACCCATAACGTCTTGAAGAGAAACGGTCTTTATATCCACCCCGTTGCCGCTATGTATCAGCTGTGCGTTTTCCGCTTGAAGATCCAGGAGATGCTTGCTGACCTTGACAGCACCGAGTGGAAGGATCTTTCCTCCTTTGAGGTTGGAAAGCTTCCGACCGAGTATATTGGCTGTACGGGCGATATTTCCTCTCTCGGCTTTGGCGGCAAGGCAATGAGAAGCGCCTACTTAAAGAGAGACAGAGCGCGTCTTAGTGCGATGCTCTCCGAGTCTGTCAGAGAAGAGTACGCAAAGCAGAAGACCGACTACGAGATCGACAATCAGGCAATCAAGAAGGATGGAGATATGATCTTAACGCGCCTTGCCAACGAGGCGTATCAGATGCTCCTTCGCCGTGTGCTTGGCAACGTTGCCGACCGCGTGAACTCCCTTATCGACTCGTACCGCTCCTTCTTCCGTCGCTTCACCGAGCAGAAGGCTCGCCTTTCCGACCGCGTAAAGCGCTCCGAGCTGGAACGCTCTGAGAGCGCAGAGACCTCTTGCATCTACGTCGGTGCCTCTATCGAGAGCCGCCGCCGTCACTATGAGCAGATCGCGGCAGAGAGCATGTCGGGCACCTCCGCAAGCAACGATATTGCGGGCCGTGGCGTTTTCTCCATATCTTATAATATGGCGTGCGCGAAGCGCTTTAAGTCCGAGGACGACATCAAGGTGGATACCACGAGCGTGTTCTCCTCGATGTACGAGGCAAATAAGACGGTCATCAAAAAGTCCGATTACTATCAGGAGATTGCGAAAAAGACGGTTCTTGAGGTCATCGCCGACGAAAACGGCGAGGATGCCTATGCTATCGGAAAGCAGACCATGATGATGGCGTACGAGATGGCGAAGCCCGCCCTCCGCGTTTTTGAAAACGGTATGCAGAAGGAGCAGGCGGTCGTTCTCGTTCCCGAGGCTATGGAGGAATATCTCGAGGCGAATACCCAGGTCTTTGACCTTACCGTCAGAGGCGGCGACGCCAAGGCTTGCACAGACGACCTTCTTGGAAGCTGGTGCCGCAGTGCGCTCGTCCGTCAGGAATCCAACATTCCGATCAACACCATTTATATCTGCCGTGCCCTTATGAGCGTTGACTCCATCGATATTATCAAGGTCAACGAGAACAACCTTGAGGACGGCTACTACAAGTACTATCTTGAAACAGTCAAGATGGCGGGCCCCGACTTCTCCAAATGTGCGGACGGCTCGGGCTACGCCGATGACAGTAAGCTTCCGCACCTTGGCTTTAACTGGCACAAGAGAGGATATCTGCCCTTTATCAATCACGACCTTGAATACGAGGCAGACACCAAGATGGTCAAGGCGCTTCTTTATGCGCTTATGAACGGTCAGCTCTCCTTTAAGAGAGAGTACGGTGACACGGCATTCCGTTACGACGGCGAGAAGATCGTTGGCGACGGAAGATTCGTTGACCACAACAATCTCGTTGGACTCATCGCATGGCTTCGCCCGCAGGATGACAAGATCGAGCAGTGGAGCCGCGCGTTTGACGAGGAGGTAGAGGATCAGCTTGCCAGCCTTCCCTCCGCAGGCTTCGTTCACCAGATCGGTAAGGCAAAAACGGCACTCACGCTTACGAGATATCTTAAGATGCTTCGTCGCAACGTCTTTGAAAACCTCTTTAAGACGACGGGTAAGGAAAAGGCAAGTCCTGAGGACGAAAAGAAAAACGCAGCACTCAAAAAGAAGCTGCGCATGAACATCTTTGAGTTTGCCTATCGCATTAAGACCGAGGAGGAGGGTCATTACGGCTACGACTGTAACGACGCTGAAAAGATCCTTCGCGTTGTCAGCGACCTTCTTTGGGAGATGTGCGAGCGCGTGGTCAGCAGCGACAAGGATCAGTTCAAGGAAGTATACGAGTGGGAGCTCGACTACTTCATTGCCGAAATGTATTTGTCCGAGGATATGCCCGAGGACGAGGCAGACAGGATTGCCGTTATCAAAACGATGCTCCATTTCGCCAACCGTGCGGGAAGCTTTATGGAGATCACACCCAGCCGCGACCCCAGCGTCAAATGGGAAAAGAGAGACTTCAATCTTTCCGAATTTCTCGAAGAACGTATTTCGTCGCTTGATCGCGTAGCGAAAAACAAAGCGCAAAGCGAATCCGGCGCAAAGAGTGACGTACCCGCCGCTGAGGCAGACGGGGAAGAGGACAAATAACGTCCTTTTCGCCACTCATTCCTTCATTTATAATTATTAATAGCAAAAAACAATACAACTAAAAAATCAGAGGAGAAGAAAAATGAAGAGTGTTCTCATTCTTGGCGTCGGTGGTACCGGTAGCCGCGCAGTTAACATGCTGCAAAAGAAAATCAACAGAATGGGTATGCAGGACAACGTAAACATCGTTTCCGCCGTGCTTGACACCAACGCGGCCGACGAGAAGAACATTGATACTGCAACCATCGTATCCCTCTCGGACAACGTGACCGTAAAAACGGTGCGCGAGCGTCTTGGCGCTGTATGCGATGACTTTTTCCCGAAGGACTCGCTCTTTGACAGCAACAACATCTCCATCGGCGCAGGTCAGTGGAGAAAGCAGTCCTACCTTGCGTTCCTTAACGCTATGGCAGGTAGACAGAAGAACAACCTCGACAGCGCTTTGGAGAAGCTGGCAGACAAGTCCAACCCCTCCATTTCCATCGACATCTACACGGTGGCGTCCTTGGCAGGCGGTACGGGCTCGGGCTCCTTTATTCCCCTGACTCTGTACGTTAAGAAGCGCATCAGAGAGATCTTCGGTGCGAAGACCACCATTCACGCAAAGGCAATGCTCGCCTGCCCCGACATCTATGAGGGCAAGCAGAACGACCCGATCAACGTGACCAGCATTTATGCAAATGCATATGCTATTCTCCGCGAGCTTAACGCCATCAACCAGGTCGTATACGGTCTTAACAGCGCCGAGTATGACGACGGTAAGGGTGAGGTTGCTCGTTCCGGCAGAACCCCCGTTCGCTTCCACCTCGGTACCAAGGACAGCCCCGTTGGCGTGCTCTTTGATTCGAATGATCCCGCGTTCCACACTCCTGAGGCAGCACCCTTTGAGCGCGTTTGTATGATGGAGAAGATCGTTAACGTTTCCTCTATCATTGCACACGACGAGGCTCTTGCCAACACTCTTTATTCTCTTATCTGCACCAAGGCAGGCGGAGAGCTTGACAGTATCTGGTCCAACGAGGAAAAGAAGCGCGCAAATGAGACCGGTCACAACTGCATGTATGCAGGTATCGGCTCCTCTGAGATCCAGTATCCTATTGAGGAAATGATGGAGTACTTCGCATGGCGCAAGACGCAGGCTGACGCTGAGGGCGCTTGGCTTGCTCTTCATAACGCTACCGAGGCACAGATCGCTGAAAAGCGCCGTCTTGCTAAGGAAATGCGCAAGGATTATCATATGACCGTTCGCGACTACGCGAAGCTCTTTACCGATGCACAGAAGGCAGAGGCTCGCACCGAGACCTGCAACATCACCGAGCTGATCCGCTCCTCCGTTATGCGTGAGGAGGAAAGAGGCGACTCGGTTGAATCCATCAGCATTCTTAACGAATACTGGGAGAGCGTAAAGGAAAAGCTTGCCGATCTCGTTCCCGACCACAAGGCTCTTGCCAGCAAGATCGCGACCCTCGACCCCGTTGAAAATCCCGGTCTGTTCTCCGGCAAAGCAGAGAAGGAGGGCAAGGCACAGGCTATCTGTGACAACGCTTCGCAAGCATACTCCACCCTTAACAAATTCTATCACGACGCCGTAGAGACCATCAACAGCCAGCTTGACGTTTCTACCGACGCCATTCTTCCTATCGATCCCAAGAAGGATCCCGAGGCAAACCTTGGTCTTTCCTTCGCAAGAAACGTGCTTCAGCGCGATGGCTACTACATCCATCCCGTTGCCGCTATGGTACAGCTTTGCACCTTCCGCCTGATGCTTCAGGATGAGCTTTCGAACCTCAACGGAAGCGAGTGGAAGGACGTTGGCTCCTATGAGATCGGTAAGCTTCCCGCAAGCCTTCTTGCCTGCACCGAGGACCTGGATACCCTCGGCTTCGGCGCAAAGACGAGCAAGAGCTTCTATCTCAAGGGCGGCAGAACCCGCTTTACCGCTATGCTTGGTGAGCAGGCTGCTGAGGCGTTCAAAAACCAGAAGACCGACTACGAGACCGATAACGACGCCGTACTGAAGGACGCCGATATGCTTCTTACCCGCCTTCACAACGAGGCAGGCGAGATGCTTCTGCGCCGCGTAATCGAAAAGCTCGGCGAGCGTATCGACGCACTTATCGAGAGCTACCGCTCCTTCTTCGGCCGCTTCTCTGAGCAGAAGGATCGCTTGAAGGATAAGGTAAAGAGAGCAGAAGAGGACAAGGCAAGCTCCAACGACACCTCTTGCGTATATGTAGGCGCATCCATCGACCAGCGCCGCCGCCACTACGACATTCTTATGGAAGAGAGCATGGCTGACGAGCGCGAGGGCAACAGCGTTGCGGGCGAGAGCGTATTCGGCATCGCTTATAAGATGGCTTGCGCGAAGAAGGGCAACGTTGAGGAGGCAGAGCGTGTTGACGCTACCGCCGTATTCGACGCTATGCACAAGGCAAACCTCGTTCAGCTCGCAAAATCCGACTACTGCGTCGGTCTGCGCGCAAGAAACGTATTCCAGGTTATCGCAGAGGAAAACGGCGGTCACGAGTACGATGCAGGTAAGCTTGCCGTACAGACCGCTTACGAGATGGCAAAGCCCGCCCTTCAGGTAGCCGCAGGCGGTCAGCATAAGAATCAGGCTGTCGTTCTTGCACCTAAGAGTGTTGAGGAGTACTTACAGAAGAATACCGATCGCTTCGGCATTTCTCCCTCCGCCGCTTGCACCGACGACCTTGTTACCAGATGGTGCCCCGAATCCTTCGTTCGTATCGAGGAAACCGTACCGAAGAATACCATTTTCGTATGCCGCGCGCTTATGAGCGTTAACTCCGTTGACATCGTTAAGGTCAACGAAAAGAGCGGTGAGGACGGCTACTACAAGAGATATCTTGAGGCTGTCAGAATCGGCGAGGAGCAGAAGAACGACTCTATGTTCCCGCACCTTGGCTTCAACTGGCACAAGCGCGGTTACCTGCCCTTCATCAACCCCGACCTTGAGGCTGAGGCAGACAAGAAGATGTTTAAGGCGCTTCTTTACGCTATCATGAATGGCGAAGTATCCTTCAGCGTTCAGTACTCCGACAAGGCATTCCGCTTTGCAGGCGAGAAGATCGTTGGCGACGGTAAGTTCGTTGACGAGAACAACCTGCTCGGCCTTATCGCTTGGCTCCGTCCTCAGGACGACAAGATCGAGAAGTGGTGCCGTGCGTTCGACCTTGAGGTAGAGGATCAGCTTAAGGTTCTTCCCAAGACCGGATTCGTTCACGAGATCCCCACCGCAAAGGCAAAGCTTACCACCACCAAGTACCTCAAGATGCTCCGCACGAACATCTTTGAGACCATTCTTGAAAACAGCACCGGCGCGGCACAGACCGTTATGAAGAGAGACCTCAATCTTAGCCTCTTTGAGTTTGCATACCGCATCAAGATCGAGGAAGAGAGCCGTGGCGGCTACGACTGCAACGACGCTGAGAAGATCCTCAAGGTTGCAAGCGATCTGCTTTGGGATCTTTGCGAGCGCGTTGTTTCCAGCGACAAGGACGAGTACGGAGAGGTTTACCAGTGGGAGCTTGACTACTTCGTTGCATCGCTTTGCTGCGACGAGGATACTCCCGAGGCAAGCGCAGAGGACGTTGCGAAGACCATGCTTCAGTTTGCTAACCGTGCAGGCTGCTTTATGGAGATCATTCCCTCTACCGTTCCCTCGCAGAAGTGGGAGAAGAGACCCTTCAACTTCAACGCCTTCAAGCAGGACCGCATGAATAACTGTGTTTCCCGCATTATGGCGGCAAGAGCTCCTAAGGCTAAGGCGGCATCCGCTACCGAAGCCCCCGCTACCGAAGCGCCTGTAAGCACTGAGGGCAGCGAAGAATAATCATTTCCGCGCGGCGCGTGCCGCGCATGCTTCCCGCCCTCGCTGATGCGAGGGTGGGGAAGCCCCCTGTATTTTCTAAACAGGCGAAAGAAAAGAACGCAGCTTTTCTTTCAAAGAAAGGTACTTAAACAATGTTAACCTATGTGATCAACACATCAGAGAATAAAGTATTAAAGAGCGAGGTCCTGTTCGAGCTGGTCGGCTACAACAAGATCGTATGGATGCGTAGCGGTCTTTCCGCTATTGCAGACTGTGCGGACCAGATCCTCCGCCTTCAGCAGCCTATGACGGCGGGAGAATATCGCGTTGTGGTCCTCGTTGACTTTTTGGCGTTTGAGAAAACGCTTTACCCTGAAGAAAATCCCGTCAGTGAATATCTGACGATTTATAGAAAGCTGATCGAGATCTATTTATACGATCAGCTGTATGCGCCCTTGCGCCGCGCCCAGCTCGGCTTCGACGGACTTGAGGTGTTCTATATTCAGTACAGTGAAAAGAACACCATTCGCGAGAACGCCGCTGAGAAGTATCAGGTGGCGGAGCTTGTCGGTCTTCCTGACGAAGCGAGCCGCATCATCAAGGAAAAGCAGCACGCGGCAGAGGAGGCAAGCGCTCCCCGCAGTGCCGACGGCTCAAAGACAAAGAAAAAGGACGAGCCCAAGGCGGATGAAAAGGCAGAGCTCCCAAAATACGAGACCTTTAAGGTCGCCTACCGTAACGGCGAGCTTCTTTTCCGCGCGGAGGACTTCTGCAAGGACGTTAAAGCAGGAGAGGGTGCTGACTACGAAAGCTTTTACAGAAGCTATACCGAAAAGCACGTGCATGCCTACCGTGCCTTCGGCTCTCGCTCGCGTACCTACGTGGCAGAGTCCGCGTCTGCCAGAATGGAAAGCCGCGCGGCTTTCGACAACCTCAATCTTTCCTTGGCGATGATCCGCGCCTACGAGCAGGAAAGAAGCCTTACGGAAACCGTAAGCGAGCGTGACGACGTGGTGGATATTCCCAAGATGAACAGAAATGCCTTCTTCGACGTCATTCGCAAGTCCTATGGCAAGGTGCAAAGCGCCCTTGAGCTTGTCCGCCAGAGCGGAAAGGCAAACGGCTTCTACCGCCTTGAAACGGAGGAAGCGGTTTCGGAGGATATCTGCCGCAGTGAGCTTTCCGAGGACGAGAAGCAGATCGTGGCAGGCGAGGCTCGCCTCAAAAATCTCAAAAATCAGTATGCCGAGATCAAGGCGTTTGCCGCAGTTCGCCCCGGTGAAAAGAGTGAGGCGGAAAAGGCAGAGCTTTCGGGATATATGAGCGCTTACAAGGAAAAGCGCGATGAAATGCGCAACCAAACGGGCGAGGAGTTCGTTCGCGACATGCTCTCCAGAGCGCCCAAGCAGAGCAAGTATCCCTCGGGTCTTGAATATGAAAACGCGGTGGAAAAGAAAAAAGCCACCATGCGCACCATCTATAAAACGGCGATCGACGCCGACTACAAGGGCGCCGATTACTCCAAGGAGTTCGAGGAGGCAAACGAGGTTTACGACCGCTATATGCGTGCCGAGGCGGCTCTCGCCAAGAATTTCCGCATCCACCTTGGCTGCTTGATCCTCGTGCTTGTGGCGATGATCGTTCCGTATCTCATCCTGCAACAGACCAACTTCTCGAAGTTCGGTGCAGGGCTTCTCGGAGCGCTTGCTGCGGCTATTTTCGGCGGCGTGTATATCTTCTCCGCGTTTATCCATATTATCCCGCTTTTGCGCGCACGAAGCCTTGCACGTCTGCGTATGACTCAGCTTTACGAGTCCTGTCTTTTGAAGCAAAGACGCGCTATGTTCGAGCTTCGCCGTCGCTACGAGGATTATCTGCCCGCGGTAGAAACGATCCGCTACGAGATCTATAAGCTTTCCGTTCTTAACGACGCGAACAAGGAGATCAACCGTCACATCGAGGAGCATCGCGAGATGTTAGAAAAACTGCGCGACGTTCTTCTCGGCATGCTCAACAGCATGCAAGTTACCTACAAGGCAGACGGTGAGGTCATGCTTGATGACGACGAGTTTAAGATCAACGAGTCGATCCGCGCCAATATGATCTATAAGGTATTTACGCTCGACACCATCGAGGAAATTTTCGCAGAGGGAGGTATGTAAGATGACGTTTGTAAAGATTTTGATCATTCTTCTCATCCTCTTCCTTCTGTTCTTCCCGCTTCTTCCTTTGCCGATGAAGCTTCGCCGCTTCTCCACCTTCCGCGCCCTCAGATACGACCCGCCGCACAATAGACTTAACCTGTCGTTTGTGCTGCTTACGGCTCTGGAGTTCGTGGGGCTCGCTGTGGTATACGTGACGATCTTCCGCCTTGCGAAGAGCGTGATGGGTATTTCCTTTATCGCAAAGCTTTTAAACAAAGCGCCTGCGGTGCTTGAATTTAACGCGACCATTTTCAGCGTTCTTATTCTTAACATTATTACTCTTTACGCCCTCGTTCTTTTAAAGACCGTTGTCAAGAACGTTTTGAACCGTGCTTGCGGCTTTAAGAAGGAAGAAAAGAAGGGCAAAAAGAAGAAAAAGAAGGGTGAGGACACCACCGAGCCCGAGGCTGTGACCGCGAAAAAGGAAAGAAAGCGCGGCCGTATCGCCAGCGTTTTGCGCTCCAAGCGCAAGAAAAAGCAGGAAGAGACCGAGGGTGAGCCGAAGCCCGAGGAGAACGAAACGCCTCGCGAGCGCGTCACCACCGCGAAAAACGAAAAGTTCCAGAAGGAACACCCGATTCTTTTCCGTCTTTACCAGAAATTCTGGGGTCTGTTCTTTGAAAAGCCCGATTTCGTATATGCCCGCCGCTACGTATTTACGGCAGTAACGGCTATACAGTTCTTCATCTATCTTGTAGAGATCCTTTACGCCGTCCTCTTCTTCTCCATGCTTTTGGCGGTGTTCTTCTCCGTACCCGATTTTCTTTACAAGATGCTTAGCTTCGTTACCGCGAAGATCTACATCTATCCCTTTATCTCTATTCTTCTTTTGCAAGAGCTTTGCAACACCTTCCGCTCCGCATGCAAGGAGCCTGAGGAAACGAAGAAGGTGATCAAGCGTGAGGAGGAGGAAAAGGAAGAAAAGAAGAAGATCGGCTTAAACAAGCTTCGCAGTAAGATCCTTCGCCGCTATGCGAAGAATCACTCTATCCGCTATTTCCCCGCTGTGGATACCAAGGTCGTTTCCGAATATACGGCAACCAACGATCTTTATAAGGATGCGCTCACCTACATCAGCACCTATATGAAGGCGCACTATGGAAGAGTTATTCAAAGCTATATGGGCGGTCTTGACACCGTTTTTAACGGCAGACACGTCTATTTCGGCTCTTCCTTCTACTCTCAGCTCGGTGAGTATATCATCACCTACACCTACGTTCGCTTGCTTGCGGGCGAGCGAATGCTCTTTATCGTTTCCGACAGAAGCCAAGTCGTAAAGCTTCAGCAGTATATCGGAAACCGCCTGACCGACATTACGGGCGTTACCCGTGACGAGACCTGGCGCGTATACAGTGCCGATTCTCACCACGTTAACGAGGCGGACGTTTTAGTCGGTGTTCCCGAGGACTTCGCGACCGACAACCTTGTTGAGAACTACCCTGCCTTCTTTGAGGAGGCCGCTAATGCTGTGTTCGTCGATGCGGACCGCATTCTCAACCTCAACAGCTACCTTTGCACCATTATGGCGAGCCGCCTTTTTGAGGCGACCGAGGGTCGCATTCGCTTTATGTTCCTCTCGCGCGACGTGCTTCAGGGCTTCTCCGCAAGCCTTCGCAAGTTCTTCTGCATCGACGAGGAGGTTATCGACTGCAACAGTGCCGAGGAAAACGAGAACGTTTCCTATATGCTCTGGAATCGCGAGCGCGGTGCGCTTTACAACAAGCACGGTCAGAGTGAAACAACGATCGAGTGCCTTGTTGCCGAGGCGGCGTACGACGCTGCGGTGGACGGCATCCGCATTTTGACCTCCGTTCCCTTGAAGCCTGCCGAAAAGCAGAACTTTATGGCGCACGACGTGGAGATCAACGAGTTCCACAAGAAGGTCCCCACCGTCAACTATATGATCTGCACCGATGACCGCTGCAACCTTGCCGCCGCCATCTATGCATACACGCGCTTCCACGGACGTGAGGCGTCGATTCTCCACATTTTAAGCCGCCCGTATCTTCTTCGTGAATACTTCGGCGACCGCGTGGAGATGTATTCCAACCGCTCCGATCTCATCAAGCCGCGTGCCACCGAGCATGCTGACACCAAAAAGCTTCTCCTTCTGCGCCTTCTTTGCGAAGCGACGGCAAGCAAGAACGGCATTCCGCTCTCTCGCTTCCGCGTTCGTATCGATGCGGCAATCAAGGAAAAGAAGCTCGCCTCCGCCTTTGACGATACCGCCCGCGTGGCGTTCCTTCTTTCCGAGCTGATGAACGATCCTGCAATGATCGAGCAGAAGTCTTTAGAAAAGAGTGACGGTCAAAAGCACACCTACACGATGGCGAAAAAGCAGGTATACAGCTATTACAGCCTGCTTCAGCCCGAGCGCAAGGACGGCTACGAGTTAAAGAGCGAAAATCACATCTCCTTCCTTCGCATGGAGGAGATCTTTGAAAAGCTTCTTAAAAATAACACGCGCGTTGAGCTTTATCTCAACGGCAATCTGCTTGGTAGACTCGACAACTTCCCTGAGCGTGTATATCAGCAGTATCTGCCCGGCCAAAGCATCATTTTTGACAACTGTGAGTATGAAATTGAGAGCATTGCCAAGGGTGGAACGGCGATCTATCTTCGCCAAGAGAATATCACCTATAACAGCTGCGTCGACACCGCGCTTTTGCGTCGTTACAGCGTAAAGGATATGAAGTCGGTGGAGGACGGCGTTGCCGGCATCTATCACTTCACGGCGGGCTCGCTCGATAAGATCTGCGTAGAGCACAAGCGTGCGCACATCTACGGTGAGACCTACGGCTTCTACAACCTGATGGCAAACAGCCAGACGCTGGACT
Organism: Eubacteriales bacterium; assembly: GCA_045656965.1. GTDB lineage: Bacteria > Bacillota > Clostridia > Oscillospirales > CAG-272 > UBA1740. The sequence goes on along the minus strand of JAZOSE010000034.1, from coordinate 4,591 downwards.
TCGTAGAGGGCGTAGTCGGTAACGCGGCACTTGACGAGCGCATCGTCAGGAGCCAGGCGCGCGATATGAAGGACGGACTTCTTCTTTCTGTTCGTCTTTGCGCGCGCGGCATCAAATGCACCGACGGTATGCGTAAGCTTCTTTCCGCAGTGCTCAGCGAGTTTATCCGCACGATGTTCCCCGATGCTTACCGTTGTATTGCCGTATGTCCCGTTCTTAGCGAGCCTACCGACGCGACGGGCATTGACGGAAACTTTGGCAAGCAGGTAGAAACCCTTTATCCTTATCTCGTTGGCGAGCAGGGAACGCTTCCCACCGCCGAGGAGGACTCGGTAGAGCTTCTCATCATCAACGATGCGAAGGAGGATATCGGCGTTCTTGATATGCTCTATGACGGCGCAGGCCGTATTATGGAGGAGGTATTCTCCTACATCGTCGATTACCTCAGCTGGCTCAAAAAGAAGGAAAAGCTTCCCAAGGGCCAAAGCCACTACATCTATTTCGGCTCGGATCATCTTCCCGAGGTCTATGACCTTGACGGTTGCCTTGAGCTTCTTGGCAACTGTGTGCGCCGCTTCGATGAGGAAGAGGGTAAGGAGGTCGTGGAGGAAGAGCAGTTCTGCTCCTTCTGCCGCACCAAGCTGGAAACGGGCCGTTACTCCGCCTTTGATAAATCTCGCCTTATCTGCTTTGACTGTGAGGTCAGCATGATCAGCGAGGAGGAGGAGCTTTCCGATCTTATCGACAAGGTTTACGCATACTGGAAGAGCCAGTTCCCCGAAATCGAGGTACCGAAGGACGTTACCGTCGACTTCGACGACGCGTACGATCTTGACGAGGAAGCGGCTAAGAACAATCATTACTATCGCTTGGACGAGGGCACTCGTAAGATCCTTGTGGAGAGCGACAGCCCCGAAAACACCGCATTTGTGTCTATCCTTCGCGGCTTGATCTACTACTGGCAGAAGGATAACAACCTCATTATTGCAGAGAGTGAGGCGCAAATGACCTATGAGGAGCGCCGTTTCCTGCGCTCCAAGAGCGCTGCCGAGGCGGCATCCTACGCTGTCAAGCTGCTTGATACGGCATCTCGTGAGCTTTTGAAGAAGATCAAGAGCTACGTGGAAGAGGCAGAGGGCAACACCTCCTTCGGCTATATGCTGCGTGTTCTTGAGGAGATCGAGGCAGAGGAAGAGGTTGAGGTGCCCACGATCGTTCCCGAGGACGACGAGGGAAGCGACGCACTCTTTGATCCCGATCTTGTGCCGCGCTTCTGGAAGCGTTATCTGCGTGGAAAGCACGCCACCGATGACGACGGAGAAAAGGAAAGCTTGCTTATGGACAGTGCCGCTCCCGGATTTGTCTTTAACCGCATTCTCAACGCTCCGCCTCCCGTAGACGATGACGACGATCTTGATTCGGACATCGCCGCGGCGGACGAGGACGATGCGCTTGAGGCAGAAAGCGCCGAAAAGCCCAAGGTCGGCGAGGACACCGCCGAGGACACCACCCCCGCGCCCACCCCTGCGCCGAGCGCAGACGAGGAGACCGAGGAGGACGGCGAAAAGCCCACCAAGGAGAAAAAGCGCCGCGTTTCGCTCGGACACATCAAGACGGGCGACGAGCTTGTTCCCTTTGAGGAAGAAGAAAAGACCAATAAGAGCCTGCATCTTTACAACGAGATCGCACGCCGTATTGCCGATTACAGCCGTGAGCCCGTGTCTATCGCAGGATTTACGGATGAAGAGGTCTCTCGTATTTACTACTTCGTGCTTTACGACTATCCTGAGTTCTTCTGGACCAAGGGCTATTCGTGGAGAGGCAGTGAAATGACCATCAGCTACCGTTGTACGCTCCCCGGAAGCGAGGACGTTGACGTGAAGAAGGTCACCAAGTATCGCAAGGAGCTGCGCAAGAGCGTGAAGTACTTCACCAAGGGTATTACGAGCAGAACAAAGCCCTTTGACGCGATGATGACGATTTATCGCCGACTCGTGCTGAACCTTGATTATGACGGTGTCGGTCTTGACGGCGGTGTGGGTAGAGACACGCGCGAGGACGACGTGCTTCGCTCGCTTTACAGCGCGCTCGTCAAGAGAAAGGTCGTTTGCGCCGGCTATGCCGTTGCTATGCAGTACCTGCTTCAATCTGTTGGTATTTGCTGTGGCAGTATCGTTAGTGATACGCACCAATGGAACGTCGTTAAGTTCGGTCGCCATTGCTATCACCTTGACGTGACGTGGGCAGACAACTCCAACACCAAGAGCGGTGCGAAGGATAAGGATAAGATCTTCTACAGCTACTGCTGCATTACCACCGAGCTTAACAACCGCGGCGGCAAGCAGAGACTTCTTGAGATGCCTCTCTTTAAGGACGTAGAGGACTTTACCTCTATCAAGCATGACTACTTCCGTATGAACGACGCTTACCTTGCCTCTTATGATGAGGAAAAGATCGCGAAGATCTTTGCCAAGGCGGCATCCGAGCCTGAATTTGAAGGCTCCGCACGCTGTGCTGCGTTCCGTATGCGTGACCTTGCGACCTTCAAGCTTGTGCTTGCTAAGATCCAAGGCGGCGGATACTGGTCCATCGTGGAGAAGGCAAAGGCGCTTCTTGGCAAAAACAAGAAGGCAGTCAAGCTTCTTGAAAAGGCTTGGGGTTACTACTCCGACGAAAAAACCTATACCATTCACTTCTTTGCTAACTAAGCGGCAAGGGAGAACCACCAAGGGAGCCGATTTTCGTTTGAAAATCGGCTCTTTTTTTGGAGCGTTCTTTTTGAGCTTTGCATAGAACACCACTAAAAAAGACCTTATGTAAAGAATTCTTTACATAAGGTCTTCCTTTTCAATGCTCGGCGTCGAGCCAGTTTTTACCGATCGCAGTGGATACGGTCAGCGGGACGGGAAGAGATGCGGCACTTTCCATTTCCTCACGAAGAATATCGCGCACACGCTCGGCAACCGATGCGTGCGCCTCCACGATCAGCTCGTCGTGAATCTGCAAAATGAGGTGTGCGTCAAGTCCCTCGCGCTTTAAGCGGTTGTCCACGCGCACCATCGCAAGCTTGATGATGTCTGCGGCACTGCCTTGAATGGGGCTGTTCATTGCCACACGCTTGCCGAAGGCACGCATGGCGAACACCTTGGAGGAAAGCTCAGGGATGTAGCGGCGACGGGAAAAGAGCGTTTCGGTATAGCCTTTTTCCTCTGCGTCGGCAACCACGCCGTCAAGATACGCCTTGATGCCGGGATATTCGCCAAAATAGCTTTCCATATATATTTTCGCCTCGGCAACGCTAACGCCGATGTCACCCGAAAGAGAGTAGGCGCTGATGCCGTACACGATGCCGAAGTTGACCGCCTTCGCGCGGCTTCTTTGTATATCCGTTACCGCATTTTCGGGTATTCCAAACACCGCCGATGCCGTTTTTCTGTGAATATCCTCACCCGTTTGAAAGGCGGAGCACATTTTTTCGTCACCCGAGATCGCGGCAAGCAGGCGAAGCTCAATTTGGGAGTAGTCCGCGTCAACCAAAACGCAGTCGCTTCTTTTCGGGATAAACACGCGGCGCAGCTCGCGTCCGAGTGCGGTACGCACGGGGATGTTTTGTAGGTTTGGCTCGGCGGAGGAGAGGCGGCCCGTTGCCGTCAGTGCTTGCTTGAAGTCCGTGTGGATATCGCCGTTTTCGTCGGCAACCTTCAAAAGCCCTACCGCGTAGGTGGAATAAAGCTTGCTGATCTGGCGGTAGGCGAGGATCTCATCGATAATGGGGTGGTAACGGCGAAGCGAGGCGAGCGTGTCGGCATCGGTCGAATAGCCGTTTTTGTTTTTCTTCAAGCCCTTTGTGGGGAGGGCAAGATGCTCGAAAAGGACCTCGGAGAGCTGCTTTGGCGAGTTGATGTTGAATTCCATGCCTGCAAGCGCTGTGACGTTTTCGGCAAGCACGACCATTTTTTCGGCAAGCTCGTTTCCGTACGCCGTGAGCGCTTCGGTGTCCAGACGGAAGCCCGCCTTCTCCATTTTTGCCAGCACGGGAGATAAGGGAAGCTCGATCTCCTCTAAAAGCGCGCGCGCGCCGATCTTTTCAATTTCAGGGAGCAAAAGCCCCTCGAGGCGGTAGATATAAGCGGCTGCGGGCTCACCCTCTGTGCATTCGCTCTCTAAGTAGCGCAGAGAAAGCGAGGAAAGTCCGCTTTGCCCCTCTCCGCTTAAAACGTAGGCGTAGAGCATCACGTCGCGCGGAACGATGTCCGCATCAACACCCGAGGATAAGAGCGCATGCAAAAGTCGCTTGCTGTCGTAGGTAATTATTCTTCTTTTGCCGTCAAAGAGCGAAGCAAGCTCGGAAATGTCGCCGCGGAAAAGGAAGGCGTGCTCCCCGTCGAAAAGCGAAATGCTTTCGCCAAGATCAATAGCAAAGCCTTCGCTGCTCAGTGAAGCAAGGATATCTTCGGCAGAGGCTTCCTTATATTCCTTTACGGGAGCGGGAATGCTTTTTTCTTCGCTCTCGCTCTTGCCGCAGGCGCAAGCTTCGGGAGCGTTAAGACCAAACTTGCGAATAAGCTGGTGAAATTCAAGAGAAACGCAC
>JAZOSE010000033.1:0-2836 GCA_045656965.1 Eubacteriales bacterium | reverse complement strand
CACCCGAATATACGAGCGCCGAGGCGCTTTACGCCGCCACCGAGGCAAACCCGTGGCTTCTTCTCGTTGTGGGCGAGGAGTGGTTTCAAGAGGCAGTAAGAGAAAAATGGAACGCCCTCGCCGCATCGCCTTCCTTGACAGTCTTTGGGGCGCAGAAAAATAAAAAAGAAAAAAGCCGCGAAAGCGGCTTTTTTCTTTAAATGCTAACCGTTATTTACTTTTCTTCGGTTTTTGCGCTCTCGCTGCACGAGCCGCCCTTGCCGGAGCATTCGCACGCGTAGGGACAGCCGATGCACTTTTTCCCCTTTTTCTTTGAGCGAAAAATGTAGAGAAGCGCGAGCGCGCCCACAAGAAGCACGGCGACAAGAGCGATAATTTCGGGTGCCGTCATACCGCTTTCCCTCCTTTTTTAAGCTCGCGCTCCCGTTTTGCGATCAACGCGGCGACAAGGGCAACGAGGGATAAAACGATCGCCCAGCCGAGAATGGGCATCCAAACGGAGCCAAACGAGCCGCCCGTCACGAGCGTTCCGAAGAAGAAAACGAGGAAGGCGAGCGCATAGCCAACGCCCAGCTGGAGAGCGACGCCCGACCAGAACCATTTTTTGCTTCCCATCTCCGCCTTCATTGCGCCGAGCGCGGCGAAGCAGGGGGGCGAAAAGAGGTTGAACATTAAGTAAGCGAGTGCCGCGACCTTGGTGATCGCAAGCACCGCGGCGGCATCTGCTCCCGCGTTTTCCATCAGGGAAAGCTCCTCGACGTCAATAAGGTTTTCTAAGCCCACGAAGCAAACGGCGAGCGTGCCGACCACGTTTTCCTTGGCGATAAAGCCCGTGATCGCGGCGGCGGCAAGCTGCCACGCCACAACGCCCACGATGGGCGCAAGGATATACGCAAAGGGCGAGGCGACACCGTGGAGAATAGACTCCTCTGCCGAGGAAGCCACCGTGAAGCGCCAAGTAAAGGTCTGCATAACGTGTACGATGAGGTTGCAAACGAGAATGACCGTTCCCGCCTTGACGATGTACGACCAGCCGCGCTCCACCATCGAGCGCGCCGCGCGAGGAAGGCTTGGCAGCTTATAGTCGGGAAGCTCCATAATAAAGTAGCTCTTTTTCCTGCTTCCCGTTAGCTTATTGATCACAAATGCGCCAAGGAGAATGACGAGAATGCCGACGAAATACATCGCCGTGCCTACCCACGCGGATTCTCCGAAGAAGGCACCCGCGAAAAGCGAGATCACGGGGAGCTTTGCGCCGCAGGGCATAAAGGGCGCGAGCATCGCTGTGGCGCGTCTTTCCCTTTCGCCGCGAATGGTGCGGCACGCCATAACGCCGGGAACGGCACAGCCCGTGCCGATGACGAAGGGGATAATGGACTTGCCCGAAAGACCGACCCTTTTGAAAATGGGGTCAAGCACCACCGTGGCGCGTGCCATATATCCGCAGTCCTCTAAAAGCGCGATAAGAAAATACATAACCATAACGAGCGGAAGGAAGCCGACCACGGCAATAAGGCCGCCGAGAATACCGTCGACAAGGATGCTTGACCAGATGCCAAGCCCGCCCGCGTCGTTTACAAGAAGGGATGCCACCGCTTCCTTTCCTCTATCTAAAAGTGCGGTAAAGCCGTCGGCAATAAAGGGGCCGAGCCACGCCTGCGAGATGCCGAAAACGAGGAACATCACGAGGGCGAAAATGGGAAGCCCTGCCCATTTATTCGTTAAAACGGCATCAAGGCGGTCCTCAAGCGGCTGCTTTTTTTCTTTTTCTTTTCTTTTTTCCACCGCTGAAACCACGGTGTTCACAAAGGCGTAGCGACGGCGGTCGGATGCCTCCGCCTCCTCCCTTGTTTTCGGCGGGGGAGCGATAAAGGGCGCCGCCTGCACCTTGCCAACGAGCCCCATTGCCACCGAAAGAAGCTCTTTTAGTCCTCGTTTTGAGGTGGAAACGGTGGGAAGCACGGGGCAGCCGAGCCGCGCGCCGAGCGCGTCGGCGTCAATCTCCGTTTCTCTTTTTTCGTTTACGTCCGCCTTGTTGAGCGCCACGACTACGGGAATGCCGAGCGAAAGAAGCTGGGTCGTAAAAAACAGGCTTCGGCTGAGGTTGGTCGCGTCAACGATGTTGATGATGACGTCGGGGTGCTCGTTTTGCACGTACTCGCTCGTCACGCTCTCCTCCGAGGTGAAGGGGGACATCGAGTAGGCACCGGGAAGGTCGACCGCCAAGGGCGCTTCGTCTCCCGTGTAAAACCCCTTCTTTAAGGGACGCGCCTTTTTTTCCACCGTTACGCCCGCCCAGTTTCCGACGCGCTCGGATGCGCCCGGCAGAGCGTTATACATCGTGGTCTTTCCGCTGTTCGGGTTTCCTGCCAAAGCAATTCTCATAAAAACTCCTTATCTGAAAATGAAAAACAATACGTATAAAAATTCGCTTCTTGGTTAGCCTTCGCTAACCGCCGTTCTTTTAAAAAGCGCCAAGCGGCACTCTTTATTCTTCAAGCACGATGGCGTCGGACAGTTGCCTATCGATATTGTATCTTCCGTCCTTGATCAGCACAACGACTCCGTCGCGCCGCGCCTTTACCACGGTGATGGGCTCGCCCGCGTAGCAGCCGAGTGTGAAAAGGAAGGATAAAAGCTCCCCGTCGTCCGCCTCAATGCGGGAAACGGTGTATTTTTTGCCGCTTACAGCCTCGCTCAGTTTCATCGCGCACCTCTTTTCCTATCCGTATAGGGTATGCTCATTGTTCTTAAAATATGAGTTAGCCTCTGCTAACCGATAAAGATTATACCTGAATTTTCCACGTTTGTCAAGAGCTTTTTTAAAACTTTTTTC
>JAZOSE010000032.1:0-5624 GCA_045656965.1 Eubacteriales bacterium | reverse complement strand
ACAGAAAAAGAGCGCGCATTTCGAGCCCCCTTTGCGTAAAAGTTGGGTGTAATGCGCGATTGCGCATTAGAGGGGCAAACCCAATAGGCATAAAGGCAGATGCGGCTAAGGTTTGCCTTGCCGACGGCGAACCTGAAAACGCTTGCGTTTTCAGTTCAAGTCCCTGCCCGCACAAAAAAAGAAAACAGGTTCCTTTGAACCTGTTTTCTTGGTGCGGGTGGCAGGACTTGAACCTGTACAACCTTGCGGCCATAAGAACCTGAATCTTACGCGTCTACCAGTTCCGCCACACCCGCTTATTTGCCTTTGGGGGAAGGATTTTCCCTTCGGACTTTACTATCATAGCACAAAGCGAACGCTTTGTCAAGGGGTTTGAAAATTTTTGCTCCCCGTTGCCGTGCGAAAAAGAAAAAAGCCGCGAAAGCGGCTTTTTTTATGAAAGACCCAGACGGTCGAAGAGAAGCGCGGTGGCTTCCCGAGGCAACCGTCATCACCGTGAACAAAAAGATGTCTATTGACTTTCTTTTGAAAACGGTGTATAATTGTATTGTTAATGTTGTTAGTGTTTCGTTTTTATAACCGCAGGATAAATAACAAGGAGATAATGAGATGATAGTCGATATTAGAGATCAATTAGGCAATCAGTTGTTTACTTATGCTGCAACAAAGTGTATTTGTATAGATACAAATCAACGTTTTCAATGGTTTTCTTCTGACACCGGAATTGTAAATTCATATGACAAGCGGTTGGGGAATAAGATCGATGGTGGAGCATTTCCCAACATTGATATGTCTGAACGCGTATCTCCAATAGCAAAGCCTCTATATGATTGGGCAGAAGTTCTTCCGCCCGGAACTACATTTATGGAGGAAACTTATCTTTTAAAGGAAACGGATCTTATACGCGGTCATTTTCAGTCGCCCCGTTATTTTTCTCATCACCGTGATGATGTTTTGTCTTGGTATGAGTTGAGACAGGACGTTCAAGACATTGCTATCTCTAAGTTGACAGAGATTAAGCAAGATAACCCTAATCGTGTTTTGGTGTCTGTGCATTTGCGTCGGGGGTGGGATTATCTTCGCGAAGGTCGCTTGTTGAATGAAGGTTATTATATTGGCGCCATTTCTGCGCTTTGTGAAAAGATTGGAGTGAGTCGAAAAGATCTTTTGCTCGTTTTGTTCTCCGATGTTGTTCTTCCTCGTCGCTTTGTTCGGAAATTAAAAGCGGACTTTGTTATGGCAAACGGGAGCTTGTTTGAAGATTTGGCGCTCATGACGCTTTGCGATCACCATATTGTTTCCAACTCCACATTTTCGTGGTGGGGTGCGTGGCTTGACAAACAGAACGGTCTTGTGTTACGCCCGTCTGTTTTCCCGACTTCAACCAAAACTAATTGCCCGAATACCATCTTTCCGGACGAATGGATCTCTGTCGAAGCGAGGGGTGTACATCAGCCAATTACTGTATTCTTGAAAAAATGCATAAAAAAGATACAACGTTATAAAAACAAAAAAAGCAACAAGAAATGAAAAAGGACAGAGAGTTTTCTCTGTCCTTTTCTGGTTTACGAAAGCGAAAGCTTATCAAAGAGAAGCGCGGTGGCTTCCTTTGCGCCCTTATCGAGCGAGGCGGTGGCGGAGAGCTCTGCGAGCGCGCCTGCGCGCTTTTTGCCGAAGAGGATGCGACACCAGCGCTTTACCTGATAAAAGGGCATAAGGATAGGGTGCTTTTTAAGGATGGGATAGGAAAGCGAGAGGTAGCGCATAGGGAGAAAGATGCGCGAGAGGGCATAGCGGAGGCGGCTCTTTTTCTGCCCTGCGCCTGCGTTGACACGGTTTTCCCTTGTGCCGTAGATACCGCCGCGAAGGATAAAATCCTGCATTAAGGCGGAAAGCTCGTCCTTTTCCTTGCCCGAGAACCACGCCTCCGAAAGAGAGAGGAAGCCCTCAAAGAAGGGAAGGAGTCCGACGCTTTCGCAAAGCGCGCGCGTGCCGCTCTCGTCAAAATCGGAGCGGTGGCGAAGCACCCAGATATCCATGAGGGCGCGGATGCCGCACCCGCCACGCGCAAAGTGGCTATATGCGTGCGATACGATGTGGAAGGCGAAGAAGGCGGGCGTCATTTCGTATTCGTGCGTGCCACCGACGCTTTTTGCCTGCTCCCACACCGACGAAAGAAGCCCGTCTGTGCGCGGATCGTTTTCGGTGATGTTGTAGTGAAGCTCAAGGTGTATGCCCTCGCCGAGCGAGAGGGCAACGTCGTGATAGGTCTCGCCGTCCTTTTGGAAGCCGAGCCCCTCTAAAAGCGCGGTGGCGCGGGATAGGTCGGTTTCCTTCACGAGAATATCCACGTCGCACGAGGTGCGCATTTCTTTTCTGGGGTAGAGGTGGCGAAGGCGCGCGCCCTTGAGGGGAAGGTAGTCGACGGCGTTTTCTTCAAAAAGGCTTTGCACCTTTGCGTAGCTGCCCCAAAGGCGCGTGTAACGGTAAAGCGCTTTGCCTGCCTCGGTTTCAAACGCCGCCTTGAGCTTTTCGGGAAGCGAGGCGCGAGAGAGCAGCACCTCGCCCGCCATATGCGCAAGGTCGTGCTTTTTAGAAAGGAGAAAGACCTCGGCAAGCTCTCTGTCGCTCGCACCTTCTATATCCGCTTTTTCACCCGTTAATGCCTCTTTTAAGATGGCAAGGGTCAAATCGGCTGTTGTCATAAGGCTTCTCCTTTCGTCTGTTTTGTAAATAATTGTTTGCTTTTTGCGTGTTAATTAGCAGAACTCGCATTTCCAAGCGTCAACGCCGCTTTCGGAGAACACGCTTTCAAGGCGCTCGCGGAGCATGTCAAGTGTCACGCCCTCCTTCATAACGACCTGAAGGAAGCCGCCGCCACCTGCGCCGCAGATCATTTTGCCGTCGATCAGGTCGTCGATGGTCAAGAAGATCTGGTCGATACAGGTGTTGGTACAGCCGCGGTCGATCTTCTGGGAGAGCCTCCAGTGCTTGGAGAGCAGCTCGGCGAAGCCGTCGATATTGCCCTTTTCCAGCTCAAAGCGCATAAGCACGGCGGTTTGCTGGATCTCGTAGAGTGCCTCTACCGTGTCGGCGCTCGCGCCGATATACTTACCAACGACCTCGCGAAGAAGGTTGCGGGCGAGGCGGCGCTGACCCGTGTAGATGATGGCAAAGCGGCGGTTGAGCGCCGCGAGCGTTTCGTCACTGAGGCGAAGGGGGGTGCAGGTGATCTTTTGCGAGATGCCTGCGGGGGTGGATACCATTTTGATGCCGCGCGCGAGTCCGCCCACCTGGTCCTGCCAGCCGCCGCCCGTGGACATAATTTGTTCAAGCGACATAACGGTGTTGTAAAGGTCGGCTTCGCTTGCCTCGATGCCGAGGAACTCGTAGATCGCCTTCACGCACGCGCCCGCGAGAATGGAGCTTGTGCCAAGGCCCGAGCCGCGCGGAATGTTACGCACGCAGGTGGAGAGATAAAAGCCGCCGCCGAGGCGAGAGAGGATCCCAGAGAGCGGAACGCTCTCTTTTTCGGGGATCACGCCGCAGGCGATGAGTGCCGCCTTGTGAAGCGCGAAGGGGTCGGCGGGGTTGCGGCAGTCCTGAAGGCGCGCCGTGTCGGTAAAGTCGGCGATGGAGCCGTTATCGGTAGAGGCAAGGGTGATCTTGCTTTCGCGGATGCGCCTGATCTCAACCTCAATGGGATATTTTCCGTCGAGGGTGATAGCGGCGTTAAGCACCGTGCCGCCGTTCTCTAAGCAGTAGGGGGGCGTGTCCGACCAGCCGCCGCCGAAGTTGATACGGACGGGAAGAGCGACCTTTACCTCATTCTTGACGATTTTTGCGTCCGAAAGATAAACGATAGGGCTTTCGGAGCGCTCGGTGACCGCTTCGCGAATGGTATCAAAGCAGAGCGAGAGGTATTTTTCCTTTTCCGCACCCGAAAGGGCGGTGGAAAGGTAGTAGTAGATACGGATCTTCTTCTTGAAGGATTCAAGGTCTCTCGTGGAAAGCTCTTCGGCGCGGCGCTCAAGGAAGGCGATCACGCGCTCGTGGGCGGTGCCGTTAAAGATCTTGGCGGCTTCCTTTGCGGGTGTGCCGTTGTCGATCGCGGCGAGAAGCGACTCCGCCTTGATGCGGTCGTCAAGCTTTTCCTGCCAAGGGAGAAGGGCGGTCACGTCTGCCTCGTTAAAGCTCTCGCGAAGCGAGATCGTTCTTTTCGCGGGCGCGCCCGAAAGGGCAAGCCTTACCGCCTCGCCCATCGTGTCGCAGACGGGGAAGAGGGGTGCCTCCCAAAGAGGCTGGGCGAGGGGCTTTCCAAAGTGCCTTCTTTCCTTGGGGTTGTCGCCAACGGCGTAGATGCGGACGGTAAAGCTGCCGTCGCGGAGCTTTAAGCCGTGAAGCACCGTGCCGTCGGGCACGCTTTCGCCGTCGAGCGTCACGCCCGAAATGACACAGCCCTTGCCGATGACGGTGTTTTTGTGGATATAGCTGTCCTCGATATAGCTTCCCTTTCCCACGGTCGCGCGGCGGCTGACGTAGGAGTGCGAGGCGGCGAAATCGCCGCTTGTGCGGTTGGTGTTTACGAGGCTCGACCAGTCGAGGAACTTATACGCGGGCATCTCCTCGGTGACGAGTTTAAGCAGCTCGCGCGTGGTGCCGAAATGGATAAAGGAGGCGGGGGAGAAGTGCAAAAGCTTCATGCGGAAGCCGTGTAAAACCTTCCAAAGAGCCTTGCGGCAGGCGTGAAGCTCGTCGGTGAACTCTCCCTCGGGCGCTTCCTTATAATAGTCCTCCTCGTTCGCCGTGGAGGCGAGGGGATAGAGAAAGTCGCCGTAGAAGGACAGTCGCGCCCTTTCGTTTACGAAGGCGGCAAAGCTCTCGGGCGTGTCAACAAGCGAGTAGAGCGCATCGAGCAGATCGCTGCCGAAGATGACGGCACCCGTGTCGATATCCACGTTGCCGCGTGCGTCAACAGCGCCGCGAGCCTTTAAGGTTTCCACGGTTTGTTTATGCAGAAAGGCGCCGACGTTGCCGTTCTCGTCGCCGAGGAAAACGCCGTGGTTTTTGCCCGTTTCGGCATTCTCCTTGATGGAGAGAGCGGCGGCACCGCCGCCGTAAAAGTCGATCTGAAGGGGGTTAAAGAGAAGAAGCACGTCACCCGAGCAGACCAGCATACCGTCGGAAATGCGAGAGGGTACCGAGGTCATACCGATGAGGAATTCGTCGAAAAGGGTGCTTCGTCTGCCGTCGGGCAAAAGGCGAGGCACGGGCGAGAAGATCTTTCCGCACGCCGAATACTGCGGCACGCGCTTGGAGTCGCCGCCCGAGTGGATAACGAGGATCTTTTTGCCACGGAAGCTTGCCTCGCGCTCGCGGATGTATTTCATCACCGCAAGCGTGGCTCCGCCCGAGCCGACGCGCTTGCCCTCGGGGTCGGGAAGCACGGCAAAGACGGTATCCTTCGGGAGCTTGCCCTTTTGGCGTCTGTCCTCAATTTGCAGGCGGTACGCCTCGGCTTGCGCCTCGTTTGACGCGGTTAAAATGATATAGTCCCAGCTCTCCGGGCGACGCTTGGCATCGGTGAGAGAGAGCGCATACATATCATAGTCGTCGAGGTACGA
>JAZOSE010000031.1:0-3385 GCA_045656965.1 Eubacteriales bacterium | reverse complement strand
TTTGAGAGGTTTTTATGGAAAAGAAAAAGGCTTGGGCGCTTTTGCCTATCGGCGTTTTTTTGGTTTTGTACCTTGGACTCGGTATTTTATTTGAGTACGTTATGGGTATCGAGATGGGCTTTTACAGCGTGCCTATCGTGGTTATCTTTCTGGCGGCGCTTTTCGTGGCGTGCTTGCAAAATCGCTCGATCTCCTTTGATGAAAAGATCAAAATCATGGGAGAGGGCGTGGGTGACAAGAATATCGTGACGATGCTTCTCATCTTCCTTCTTGCCGGTATTTTCGTTGGCGTTGTCGGCAGAGGCAGTGCGGAGAGCGTGGCGAACTTCCTTTTGTCCATCTTCCCACCGCGCCTTTCGGTGCTCGTGCTTTTCATCGTTGCTTGCTTTGTTTCTACGGCGATGGGCACCTCGGTCGGCACGATCACCCTGATCACACCGATCGCGGTTTCGGTTTCGCTCAGCACGGGATTTTCTCTTCCGCTTTGCGTTGGCACGGTGATGGGCGGCGCTATGTTTGGCGACAACCTTTCCTTTATATCCGACACGACGATCGCCGCTTGCACGGGTCAAGGATGCGCGATGCGCGATAAGTTCCGCACCAACTTTGCTATCGTCGTTCCCGCCGCACTCGTGACGGTGGCGGTCATTCTCCTTCTTTCCTTCTTTGGCACGGATATCGGTGAGCTTGCGCTTGGCGAGTATCGCCTTCTTGAAATTCTTCCGTATCTTCTCGTTTTGCTCGGAGGCGTTCTCGGCATCAACGTTTTCGTCGTTCTTCTCGTCGGCATTCTTTCGGGCAGCATCATTATGCTCGCTACGGGCTCGCTTAGCTTTTTTGAGCTTCTCGTCAGCACGGGCACGGGCGCGTCGGGAATGTTTGAAACGGCGATGGTTGCCGTTCTCGTTGCCGCTATTTGCGCACTTATTCGCCGTGCGGGCGGATTTGACGTGATGCTCGCCGCCATCAAGCGCATTTTCCGCGGCAAAAGGGGCGGTCAGCTTGGCATGGGGCTTCTTGTGGGTGCTATGGATATTGCGACCGCAAACAACACGGTAGCGATCGTTATGGCAAACCCGATCGCCAAGGAGATGTCGGAGATCTACGGTATTTCTTCGCGCAAGACGGCGTCGCTGCTTGACACCTTCTCTTGCATTTTCCAAGGCATTATTCCTTACGGTGCGCAAATGCTCGTGGCGATCGCCGCGGTCAGCGGCATGGGAGAGGCGATCTCCGCCTTCGAAATCATTCCGATGCTCTTTTATCCTTTTGCGCTCTTGCTTTCCTCGCTCGTCTTTATCTTCTTTATCCCCGAACGCAAAAGCATTTAAATATAGCATATAAAAGGAAGAAAACGGTATGTTTTTAGGCGTTGCCGCCTCAAAGAAACGGACCTATGCGGCGACCGAGGAGGATGTTTCCCGCTTCGGTAGCTTTATAACGAGATTTAATCAACATCTTTCCGCCGTTCACGTCGCCATCGGCGCACGGTAAACGCACTTTGCGGGAAAAGGAGTAAAAATGAAAAATACACGCAGGCTGAACGGATTTTTTTACACGTCGGTACATATTTTAGAGTATCTGATCGCCGTTTTGACGATGATCGTGATGGTTGGACTTCTTGGCTACGAGGTTTATAAAATGGTGGCAACGGAGGGGTATCTTCTGACTGCCGACACCTTTTTGCAAAACATTTTAACCATCGTTGTCGGGCTGGAGTTCGTCCGCATGCTGATCAATTTAACGCCCGCCAACACCCTTGAGGTGTTGATCGTGGCAATCGCGCGCCAGGTCATCGTTTCGCATAACGATCCCGTGACCAATATTACCTGTGTGCTTTGCATCGGCGGTCTTTTTGCCATTCGCCGCTTCCTTATCGCTAAATCCGACTTTAAGAAGGAGCTTTCCGAGGATGGCGCCGAAGAAGGCAAGGAATAAAGAAAAAGTAAATAATTGTTTACAATAAAAGCGCTTTAACGCGGAAGGAGACTCCTATGACGAAAACGGAGATCATTGCTCAAATTCTTGGCATCTTTGGTCTTGTTATTATCGTTTTGTCCTATCAATTTAAAGGGAATCGCTCGTTTTTTATCGCGCAGGGGACGGGAAGTCTTTTCTTCTTCGCGAACTTTTTGTTGATCGGCGCGTATGGCGGTGCGTTCTTTAATCTGACCAATCTTTTGCGCGGAATGCTTTTGACGAAAAATCCCCAAAGGAAATGGAAGCTTATCCTGATCGAGCTGGCATACACGGGATGCCTTGCCTTTTCCATTGTGCTGGATCACTCGCCCCTCTCTATTCTTTTCGCGGTTTTGCCCTTTACGGGACTGATCGCGATGACGGTGTTTATGGTGAGGGGAAAGGCAGTCCCCATTCGCGTTTTCCAGATTGCGTGGATGTCGCCGTCGTGGATCTTCCATAATATCTACAACTTCTCGTTGGGCGGTCTTATTTGCGAGACGCTCAACATCTTATCCTCCGCGGTATTTCTTCTTCGCCGCCGCGCTGAGAAAAAGAAGGCGGAATAAAAACATACAGCACCTTTTGATGCGAAGCGTCAAAAGGTGCTGCTTTTTTTATTTTTCGGTGGGCTTTGGAAGTCGCTCGCCGCGCTCGCGGCGGCGGAATTCGCCCGGCGACATATTTTCAAGCTTGCGGAACGCCTTGAAAAACAGCACGCGGTCCTCATAGCCGCATTCCTCGGCGATGGCGGAGGCAGAGAGGTCGGTTTCTCGGAGCAACCGCTTGGCGTGCGCGATGCGGCGGAGCGTGACGTACTGCATCGGCGGTGTTCCCATATACCTCTTGAAAATGTGCGAGAGGTAATATTTATTGATGCCCAGCGTTTCGCAGATCTGATCCATGCAAGAGATCTCGGCGAAGTGCTTGGTCAAGTATTCGTGAATGCGGGTAAAGGTGGCATTGGTCACGAACTTTGCTTCAAAGACGTTGACAAGGCGCAAAACGCCGATGAGGATGAGGCGCGCCCAGTATTTCACCATCAGCTCGTTATACGGCTGCTCCGACGAGATCTCCTCCACGAGCGAGCGAAAGTATAGGTCGAATTTTTGAGGGTCCTCTGTGTGAAGAACGGGAGAGACTGCCCCGTCGATCAGGTGGTCGGTGGGAAGCTCGCCGATCTTAAAATTGGTGATGCCGAAGAAGGCAAATTCCACGCCGCGGGCGGCGGAGCGTTCGCTGTGCTCAACGCCGGGGTTGTAGACGATGATGTCGCCTGCCTGAACGGCTTGGCTCGTTCCCTTTACCGAGATCTCGCCTTCGCCCGACAGCACGAACATAATTTCGCAAAACGGGTGCGAGTGCGGCTTTTCCTCCCAGCCCTCCACGTGGTCGAGCTTTCCCGCGAAAAGGCAGCGAGTGGCAT
>JAZOSE010000030.1:0-16710 GCA_045656965.1 Eubacteriales bacterium | reverse complement strand
ATTGTCAACATTTGTGTAAAAACAAATTAGCAAAAAAAGAGCCGCAATTGCGGCGCCTTTTTTGTGGGTTATCAAATATATTATATCCGGCTGAGCCGTGGTAATAAGCCTCTGTGTTCTAAGTTAAAATATATGTGAATCCTTAACTGTAACTAAGGAACAAAGATTACAGAATTTTCTGTATATTTGATTATTTCGCGTAGTCGACTGCGCGGCTCTCGCGAATGAGGTTGATCTTGATCTGTCCGGGATACTTGACTTCATTCTGGATCTTCTGCGCCATTTCACGGGCGATGACCTTCATGCCTGCGTCGTTGACCTCCTCGGGCTTGACCATAACTCTGATCTCACGTCCTGCCTGAATTGCGAATGCCTTGTCGATTCCTTCAAAGCTCTTTGCGATCTCTTCAAGCTTTTCAAGACGCTTGATGTAATTTTCCATATCCTCACGTCTTGCACCGGGTCTTGCCGCGCTGATCGCGTCAGCGGCCTGAACAAGCACTGCGATAATGGTCTTGGGTTCAACGTCATTGTGGTGCGCCTCGATAGCGTGGACAACCTCGCGGCTTTCCTTGTACTTCTTAACGGCATTTACACCGATCTCAACGTGGGAGCCCTCAACGTCGTGGGGGAATGCTTTACCGATATCGTGGAGCAGACCTGCGCGCTTTGCAAGATTAGAATCTACGCCAAGCTCGTCCGCCATACTCTAAAACGTAGGTTTGAAGGCGCGAGAGATCCGTCCAAAGAAGGTAGTCGGTGCGGCTTCGCATGCCCATCGCCCCCGCAAAGTACGCCACCGTTTTTTTGTCTACCTTATCGAGCGCCCGCTCTTTTTTTGGGAGCGGGGCGAGTGCGTCCCAATCCACCCTTTTTCGAATGCCGCCTTTGCCAAGAACGAGAAAATATTTTTTGTCCTCCGCCTCTAAAATTTTCACCCGTTCTCCCGTATCCTTGATCACGCCCTCGCTGTCTCTTGGGGGAAAGCAGGCGTCAAAATCCTCGCGCACGCTCGCGTGCGCAGAAACGGGAAAAAGAAAAATGATCGCCAAAAGAAAAACAAAGAAAAAAAGCACGCGCGTCTTCATCTGTCTTGTCACCTCGTTTTTTCTTTTATTTTTCCCTTGGAAAATCTCAAAATTGACAAGTATATTTTACAAAAATAGAGTTATTTTTCAAAATATGACACAAAAAAGAAAAAACATCTTGACCTTTTCGTCGGAAAGGAGTACAATATATTAGTAAAAAACTTTTAGGAGGCACAGCCTTGATACTTGCACTGATCATTTGCATTTTAACAGGCGTCGGCGTATTCCTCACGGTGCTTTTAAAGCCTGAATTCCGCGTGGGAAAAATCGTCCTCGGCACCTATTGGGTGGTCTCGCTTACAGGCGCCATTCTTCTTCTTGCCACGGGCTCTATTCCTTTTTCGGAGCTGCTTGCGGGTCTGGTGGATACGACCAGCGCGATCAACCCCATTAAGATCCTCACGCTCTTTATTTCGATGACGGCGCTCTCCGTCTTTCTTGACGAGATCGGCTTCTTCCGCTACCTTGCGGGTGCGGTGCTGTCCAAGGCGGGCGGCAGTCAGAAGGTGCTTTTCCTCCTTCTCTTTATCACCGTTTCGGTGCTTACCGTCTTTACCTCGAACGATATCGTCGTTTTGACCTTCACCCCCTTCATTTGCTGCTTTGCCAGAAATGCGAAGATCAATCCGCTTCCATACTTGATCGCCGAGTTCGTTGCCTCCAACACCTGGAGCATGACCTTGATCATCGGCAACCCCACCAATATCTACATAGCCTCCTCCGCAGGCGTTACCTTCTTTGACTACGTGAAGGTGATGGCGATCCCCTCTATTCTCGCGGGAACTGCCTCCTTCTTTATCCTCTATTTCCTCTTCCGCCGTCAGCTGAACACGCCGATCGAGCGCGTGGAGAACACAGAGAAGATAGAAGATAAGCCCGCCCTTATTATCGGTCTTTTGCACCTGGGCATTTGCACGATTCTTCTTGCCGTCGGCTCCTACGTGGAGCTGGAGATGTGGCTCATTTCGCTTGTTTTTGCGCTTTCGCTCTTCGTTTGCTTCTCGGTTCTTTCGCTTATCCGCAGAAAAAAGCCCTCAAAGCTTCTTTCCACCGTCAAGCGCTTGCCGTATGAGCTGATCCCCTTCGTTCTTTCGATGTTCACCGTCGTTCTTTCCTTGGAGCATCACGGTCTAACGGGTAAGCTTGCAGAGCTTTTAGGTGAGAGCGGCTCCGTATTCTCCTACGGCGTGCTTTCCTACCTTGCCGCAAACTTTATCAACAACATCCCCATGAGCGTGCTGTTCTCCTCTGTTCTGGAAAGCGGTGTGCTTTCGGGAAGTGCCTACCTTGGCGGCGTGTACGCAACCACCATCGGCTCGAACCTCGGCGCATACCTTACCCCCGTGGGCGCCCTTGCGGGCATTATGTGGGCGAGCATTCTTAAAAAGGAAAAGGTGGAATTCTCCTTCTTAAGCTTCATTAAATACGGCGTGATCATCTCCATTCCCACGCTTTTGGTATCGCTCCTTTCGCTCACCCTTTTCGTATAACTGAAAAAACAAACGGCGCTCAAATGAGCGCCGTTTTTCTTAAACACTTTTTCGGCGAAATATTGACTTTTTCTCTTTAATATGATAAAATACATAAGATATATTAGGGTAGTGTGCCCGCACGCGAAAGGAGGAGAAAAATGCATTATACCGATGGAAAGGATGCTATTGAATTTATCTTAGGCATCACCGAGAAGGCAAAGGCGTCGGGAAAGCCGCTTCGCGCCCACGTTGTCACCTTCGGCTGTCAGCAAAACGAGGCGGACAGCGAGAGGCTTCGCGGAATGCTTCTCCACCTTGGCTACGAACGGGCAGACACCCCCGAGGACGCCGACCTGATCCTTTTAAACACCTGCGCCATCCGTGAGCACGCTGAGCTAAAGGCGCTCTCGGTCATTGGCTCCTTTAAGCGCTTAAAGGAAAAAAACAGCGCCCTTATCATCGGCGTTTGCGGCTGTATGAGTGCCGAAGAGCATCGCGTGGAGGAATTAAAGCGCCGCTACCCCTACGTCTCCTTCACCCTTGAGCCCGCCGCGCTTCACACGCTCCCCGAGGTGCTCGCCGCCGTGCTAAAAAAGAAAAAGCGGCAATTTCCTCTCGGCGCGCCCGATGTGGTCGTCGAGGGTGTTCCCGTATCGCGCGAGCACACGCATCGCGCGTGGGTGAGCATTATGTACGGGTGCAACAATTTTTGCTCGTATTGCATCGTTCCTTACGTGCGCGGGCGCGAGAGAAGCCGCAAGAGCGCCGAGATCGTAAGGGAAGTAAAGGAGCTTGTCGCGAGCGGCACAAAGGACATCACCCTTCTTGGTCAAAACGTCAACTCCTACCGCTCCGATATTGATTTTCCCACCCTCCTTTCCCGCCTTGACGAGATCGAGGGCGAGTATATCCTTCGCTTTATGACCAGTCACCCGAAGGACGCGTCGGACGCGCTTATCGAGGTCTTAAAGGACGCCAAGCATATCGAGCCGCACTTCCATCTGCCGCTCCAATCGGGAAGCGACCGTATACTTTTGGCGATGAACCGCCACTATAACAGCGAAAGGTATCTTTCGGTCGTTGAGAAGCTGAAGGTGGCCGTTCCCGATATCGTTTTAACGAGCGATATCATCGTTGGCTTCCCGGGCGAGACCGAGGAGGACTTTGAGCAAACGCTGGAAATTTTAAAAAAGGTGCGCTTTGACAGCGTCTATTCCTTTATCTACTCGCCGCGAAAGGGTACGCCCGCCGCGAAAATGGAAAACGCCGTGCCCCCCACCGTGCAAAGCGAGCGCTTCCGTCGCCTGCTTGACGTGCAAAATGCGATCTCGCTTGAAAAGAATGAGGCGTGCGTCGGAAAAGTTTTTCGCGTGCTTGTTGACGGCATCTCGAAGGGCAATAAGGACGTGAAAAGCGGAAGGACCGACGGCGGCAAGCTCGTGCATTTTGAAAGCGATGCCGAGACGGGAAGCTTTATCACCGTGCGCATCGACCGCGCCGAGCCATACGCCATCTACGGAACCGAAATAAAATAACCAACAAAGAGGATATAAAAATGACAGTTACTGAATGTGCAAAGCTTTTAGGTGAGGCAATCGCCAAGGACGAGGCAGTTCTTGCCTTTAACGCTGCAAAAAAGGCATACGAGGAAAACGAGGCGATCACCAAGGCCATCAACGAATACAACGCCCAAAGAATGATTCTCGGTCAGGAGTTCACCAAGGACTCTGCGATGCAAGACAGCGTTCTCATCGAGACGCTTCAAAAAAGCATTTCCGAGAACTACGACCTCGTTATGAACAGCCCCGAGTATAAGGCACTCACCGTGGCGCAGGAAAAGGTCAACGCCTTAATGCAGTCGGTTAACTCCGACATCAACTTCTATGCCTTTGGAGAGCGCCCCTGCACCCACGATTGCTCGAGCTGCTCCTCAAACTGCTCCTCGCGCGGCTGATTTTTGAATTTTTGACAAGGATGCCGAAAGGCTTTGGTTTAAACAATGAGTGAAGTGATTGAAAAAAGAAGCGATCTTGAAACTGTCACCCCAATGATGCAGCAGTATCTTGAGGTCAAGGCGTCGTATGAGGAGTATATCCTTTTTTACCGCCTTGGCGACTTTTTCGAGTGCTTTTACGAGGACGCTATCGTCGCCTCGCGCGTGCTTGAGCTCACCTTGACGGGCAGAGAGTGCGGAAACGGAAAGCGCGCCGCTATGTGCGGCGTACCCTTCCATAAGGCAGACCTTTATATCGGTAAGCTGGTGGAGAAGGGCTATAAGGTCGCCGTTTGCGAGCAGACCGAGGATCCCTCGGTGGCGCAGGGTCTTGTAAAGCGCGAGGTCGTGCGCGTTGTCACCCCCGGCACCGTCACCGACGGCGGTCTTTTAAACGACAGCCGCAATAACTTCCTCGCCGCCCTCGCTCTTTCCGAGGGCAGAGTCGGCGTTGCCTTCGCGGATATTTCCACGGGCGAGGTCGCCGCAACCTATATCGACGGAGAAAACCTTAACGGCCGCCTCTTTAACGAGCTAAGCGCGTACGCGCCCCGCGAGGTGCTTTTGAACGCTCCCGCCTCCGCCTTCCCCGAGGTGCGCGACTTTATCGTGCATTCGCTTGCCGCTACTGTGACGGATCGCCGCGCTTCCTTATACGACGAAAAGAACGCGCGCGCCCTTGCCGTCTCCTGCTTTGGCGAGAGGGCAGAGGAGCTCACCGAAGCCCCCCTTATGTGTGCGGTCGGTGCGCTTCTTTCCTACATCAAGGAGACCCAGATGTGCGACCCCTCCTTTGTGCGCGAATTGAACGTCTATACCGACGGGCAGTATATGGAGCTCGACTATAATACTAGACGAAATCTTGAGCTTGTGGAGTCTATGCGCACCAAGGAAAAGAAGGGAACGCTTCTTTGGGTGCTGGATAAGACCGAGACCTCTATGGGTGCGCGTCTTTTGCGCTCGTGGATCTTAAAGCCGCTTCTTTCCGCCGCGCAGATCTCGCATAGACACTCGGCGGTAACGGAGCTTTATAACGACTATATGGCGCGCGAAAACGTCCGCGCCGCCCTTTCGGGTATTCTCGACCTTGAGCGTCTGACCGCCAAGGCGGTGTACGGCACGGCGAACGCTAAGGATCTTCGCGCCATTGCCGACAGCCTTGCCCGTCTTCCCGAGGTCAAGGCACAGCTTTCCGTCTTTACGGGCTATCGCCTCGAAAGCATGCGCGCCGCCTTTGATACGCTCGACGACCTTTACGACCTTCTTTCCCGTGCGCTCGTTGATAATCCCCCCTTCACCGTCCGCGAGGGCGGTATGATCCGCGAGGGATACAGCTCGGACGTAGACTACCTTCGCAACATTGAAAACAATGGCGAGGCGTGGATGCGCGACATTGAGGAAAGAGAACGCGAGGCAAGCGGTATCAAAACCCTTCGCGTTGGCTACAACAAGGTCTTCGGCTACTATATCGAGGTCACCAAATCCCTCGTTTCCCAAGTGCCCGACCGTTACATAAGAAAGCAAACGCTCACAAACTGCGAGCGCTATATCACACAAGAGCTCAAGGATATGGAGGCAACCGTTCTCGGTGCCAAGGACAAGCTTTGCGCCCTTGAATACGCACTCTTTGAGGAGGTGCGCAAGACCGTTGCCGCCGCCTCTGCAAGAATTCAAAGCACCGCCCTTCTCGTCGCGGAGCTCGACGTTTACGCATCCTTTGCCGAGGTCGCCGTTGCAAACCGATACGTCTGCCCCGAGCTTGACCTTTCGGGCGACCTTGTGATCAAGGAGGGGCGCCACCCCGTTGTCGAACGCTTTGTTAACGGTGCGGCGTTCGTTCCCAACGACACCGACTTAAACCTTACAAACCGCCGTCTGATGCTGATCACAGGACCCAATATGGCGGGTAAATCCACCTATATGCGCCAAGTTGCCCTCATCGCCGTGATGGCACAGATTGGTGCCTTCGTTCCCGCCGAGAGCGTGCGTATGGGCATTGTGGACAAGGTGTTCACGCGCGTGGGTGCGTCGGACGATCTTGCGTCGGGTCAGTCCACCTTTATGTTAGAGATGACCGAGGTCGCGCACATCCTTAAAACCGCCACGAGCCGCTCGCTCATTATTTACGACGAGGTCGGACGCGGTACCTCGACCTATGACGGCATGTCTATTGCGCGTGCCGTTGCCGAATACACCCACAGCAAAAAAATCGGTGCGAAAACGCTTTTTGCCACCCACTATCACGAGCTGACCGTCCTTGAGGACGAGCTTGAGGGTGTCGTTAACTATAACGTTGCCGCGAAAAAGAGAGGGGATAGCATCACCTTCCTTCGCCGCATCGTCAGAGGCGCGACCGATGACAGCTACGGAATTGACGTAGCTAAGCTTGCGGGTGTGCCAAGTGAGGTCGTAAATCGCGCCAAGGCGATCCTTGCCGCCATTGAGGGCGATAAGGAGATCCCCGCCCCCAAGGGCGTCAAGCGTGCTTCAAGCGAGGACATTCCCGATATGCTCTCCGCTCTCGCCACGAGCGAGGCAGAGGAGGTTGCGGAGCGCCTTCGCCGCATTGACCTTAACACCGTTACCCCCATTGAAGCCTTAAATCTCATTTATGAGTTAAAAAAGACGTTATCCGTCGGAAAGGATTAAGCAAAGCGCCGCTTTGCCGCCGCCCTCTATGCCAAAAATCAACCAACTGAGCTTCGCCGTTGCCAACTTGATTGCCGCAGGCGAGGTGGTCGAGCGCCCTGCATCCGCCGTCAAGGAGCTTTTAGAGAACGCCATTGACGCGGGTGCCACGCGCATCACCGCCGAGATCAAGCGCGGCGGAAGCTCGCTTATCCGTATACAGGACAACGGCTCGGGTATGGAGCCCGAGGATCTTCCCGTGGCGATCCGCCGCCACGCAACGAGTAAAATTAAAGATGCCGACGATCTTGCCGCCATCGGCACGCTCGGCTTCCGTGGCGAAGCGCTTGCCGCCATTTCCGCCGTTTCTACCCTGACCATCATCACCAAAACCAAGGAAGCCGAGACAGGTACGATGCTCACCGCCGAGGCAGGAAGCGTCACCGAGATATGCGAGGTCGGCTGTGCCGACGGTACCACCGTCACGGTGGAAAACCTTTTCGATAACGTGCCTGCGCGTCGCAAATTTTTAAAGAAGGACGCCACCGAGACCCAAGCGGTCGCCGCCGTGATTGAAAAGATCGCCATCTCTCGCCCCGACGTTGCCCTCACCTTTATTGCTGACGGCGTAAAGAAATTCGCCACGGCGGGCGACGGCGTGCTGCTTCACACGCTTCACGCGCTCTTTGGGCGCGACTTTGCCTCGCGCCTTCTCGCCGTTTCGGGAGAGGGAACGGGCGTTAAGGTTTCGGGCTACGTTGGCAGACCCGATAACGCCAGAGGCAACCGCAACTATCAAAACGTGTTTATCAACGGCAGATACGTGCGCTCCAAAACCGTCCTTGCGGCTATTGAGCGCGCCTATACCTCGTATATGGCGCCCGAGCGCTTTCCCGTTGCCGTTCTGTTTTTGGACCTTCCCACCTTCTCGGTGGACGTCAACGTTCACCCCGCGAAATTGGAGGTAAAATTCTCCGATGAGCGCGCCGTTTTTGAAGCGGTGTATTACGCTGTGCGTACCGCCCTCGAGGGCGACACCTCGCGCCCCTATTTCGCACTCTCCGAGGAGAAGGGCAAAAGACCCACGCCCACGCACACCTTTGAGCCAAACGGCAGAGTGGAGCAGATCAAAATGGGGATCGACCTTCCCACCGCTCCGAAGGCTCCTACCAAGGAAGCCCCCACCGCACCCCCAAAGGTGTCGGTGTCCGAGACTGTGACGAAAGCGCCCACATCTTCCGTATATGCTCCAAGGGGCATTGAAAGTGCCGCCGCCGCGGCGTCCGGCACACCGCAAAAGACCTATTTATCCACCGAGGACTCGCTCCGCGTTATCGAAAAGGCGACGGAAAAGAGTGAAGAGTCTGCGCCCCCGTCGATAGGGGATCCTCAAGCGGCGTCCGCCGCGCCCGCGCGCGCGGAAAGCGCTCCCATCTCGGTAGCGAAGGTGCCCACCGAGGTCCACACGGATGTCCCCCTTCCCGAATACCGCATTTTAGGCGTGGCGTTCAACTGCTACGTTATCGTTGAGCTTTCGGGTGACAGGCTCCTTCTTATCGATCAGCACGCCGCCCACGAGCGCATTCTCTTTGAGTCCCTCAAAAAGCAAAGAGCCGCCGACACGCGCACGCTTTCGGCAGAGCTGCTTTTGCCCCTTTGCCTCACCCTTTCTCCCGAGGAGATCGGTGCGGCAAGCGAAAACGAAGAGGAGATTTCCGCCCTCGGCTTTTCGTACGAGACCAAGGAAAGAGCGGTGTATTTGACCGCCATTCCCGCGGAGCTGACACCGCCCGAGGCGGAGGAGCTTTTTGCTTCTGCGTGTGCGGAGCTGGCAAGCGGAAGCGGTGAGCCCGCCGTTACCCTCGCCGCAAAGCGTGAAAAAATGCTCTACCAGATCGCCTGCAAGGCGGCGATCAAGGGCGGAAGAAAATACGGTGAGGAGCATATCGAGTGGCTCGTGCGCGAGGTACTCGCCCTTCCCGACGTTACCGTTTGCCCCCACGGGCGGCCCATCGCCTTCTATCTTTCCAAGGGCGAGCTTGACCGCCGATTTGACCGTATAAAATGAAAGGAACGCTATGTTTGAGCTTTTAAAAACCGAAGGAAAAGCACGCCGCGGCAGATTTCACACCGTACACGGCGTGATCGAGACCCCCGTTTTTATGAACGTCGGCACCAGTGCCGCAATCAAGGGCGGTATCTCCACAGAGGATCTCTACGACGTTGGCTGTCAGGTAGAGCTTTCCAATACCTATCACCTGCATATCCGACCGGGCGATGATCTGATCTACCGCATGGGCGGACTACACAAATTCTTCAACTGGGATAGACCTATTCTCACCGACAGCGGCGGATTTCAGGTATTCTCGCTTGCCAAGCTCCGCAAGATCACCGAGGAGGGCGTTTGGTTCAACTCGCATATGGACGGCAAGCGCATCTTTATGGGCCCCGAGGAATCTATGCGTATCCAGTCGCATATCGCCTCTACCATTGCTATGGCGTTCGACGAGTGCGTGGAAAACCCCGCGCCCTATAAGTACGTCAAGGCATCGCACGAAAGAACGCTTCGCTGGCTCGCGCGCTCCAAGGCGGAGATGGAAAGACTCAACTCGCTTCCCGAGACCATCAACAAAAAGCAGATGCTCTTCGGCATCAATCAGGGCTCGGTTTTTGAGGACCTTCGCATCGAAAATATGTGCCGCACCGCCGAAATGAACCTCGACGGTTACGCCATCGGCGGTCTTGCCGTCGGCGAAGAAGCGGACGTGATGTATCATATCATCGAAACGGTCGAGCCCTATATGCCCACCGATAAGCCGCGCTACCTGATGGGTGTCGGCACACCGCAAAACATTCTTGAGGCAGTCCATCGCGGTATCGACTTTTTCGATTGCGTGATGCCCAGCCGCAACGCGCGTCACGGCAACCTTTTCACGTGGCACGGCAAAATGAATATCAACAACGAGCGTTATTTTGATGATCCCAAGCCCATCGACGAGGGCTGCTCCTGCCCCGCCTGCCGCCGCTACTCTCGTGCTTATATCCGCCATCTCTTTAAGGCAAGAGAGGCACTCGGTATGCGCCTTTGCGTGCTTCACAATCTCCATTTCTATAACGAGCTGATGCAACGCATTCGTAATGCGCTTGACGAGGGCTGCTTCGAGCAGTTCTACCACGCCTTCGTCAACCGTCTTGCTGAGCGCTCCGATGACTAAAAAATAAAAAACGGGGTATCCTAACGGTAAAAACGAAAAGGAGAGCCCCAAAATGTCGAGGAACGACACCGAAAGACTCCTGCGTGAATGCCGCGCGGGAATCGGTATGGGCATCTCGTCCCTTGAGGACGTTTTGCCCTACGTAAAAAACAAAACCCTAAAGACCTATTTAACGAACGCGAAGGAGAAGCACGAAAATCTCCAAAGAGAGTGTGACGAGCTTTTAAAAGACTGTCACGGCGAAAGGAAGGGTCCCACTCCCATTGCCAAATGGATGAGCAAAATGAAGACCTGCCTTCACCTTTGGTGGTCGCGTAAGGACAGCACCGTCGCCTCTTTAATGACGGATGGCTGCCATATGGGTGTCAAATCCCTTTGCCGCTATCTTTGTGAGTATCCCTCTGCCTCCGAGGAGTCGCGCGCGCTTGCGCGCCGCCTGATCGCGCTTGAGGATGATATGACCGTCACCCTTCGCAACTATTTAGGATAAAGGACAGCCTTATGCGTATCGCAAAAAACAAGACCCAACTCATCAGCGAAGCACCCTCGCTTCGCTTTATGCTCGTCGTTGATCTGATGGACGGCGACGTGATACTTGAAAAGGAGGGCAAAGCCCTCCTTTCCCTCGCTTTAAACGCAGAGGGAAGCGTAATTGCCAAAATCGAAACGCCTCTTGGCGCGCTTACCCTCATAGGAGAAAACGCCAAGGGTAAAGAGGTTATTCTCACCGCGTCCTACGCACGCTATGGGCTCTATATCGGCGGCGTTTTGACCGACGAGGACTTTTTCCTTGCTCCCCTTGATTACATAGGAGCAACCGTCCACGCCGGCTCGTTTATGCACTTTGAAGCGGGATACGAGTACCACGCGATGACGGAAAGCGCCATCGTAGAGAACGCCGCGCCCGCCTTTGACGGCTTTTGCCCCTACGGCAATGGCATGGCGCTTCGCGCCCCCTATCCCACCGTGATAAAGGATCGCCTTCACCTTTTCTATCTTGACGAAAGAAGAGAGGGAAAAGCCAAGTCGGGTATGGGTGCCAACCGCCTTTGCGCCCTCTTTACCGAGGACGGTGAGCATATCTCGTCCGCTCCCGTCGCGCTTCCTATTGACAGCGTTGAAGAGAAAAGGATCGTCGATGCCGCCGCCGTTACGGTGGGCGAAAGAACGTACTTATATTATCTTGTGGATTACAGAACGCACCGCGCGCTTTCCGCCGCCGTGTCCGACGACGGATACTCCTTTATCAAAACGGGTCTTGACATTGTCATTCCCGAAACCGACAACGCCGCACTGGATTCGCTCGGCGCATTTCTTATGGGTGATGAGGTGTATCTCGTCTTTACCAAAGAGGGAACGCCCTATATTGCCGAAAGCAACGACCTTCTCTATTTTAAAGAGCCGCGCGCGCTTGCGCTTGGCGGCGGGGTAACGCATCTTTATGCGCTTCCTTATGCCGATAGAGTCGTTTATTTTGCCGAAATGAACGGCAAAACTGTTTACGCCCACGAGGGCGAGGCGTGGAAAATACTTCCCACCGATGCTCGAAATGCGCGCCCCGTATTCTTTAAAGGAAAGGGATACCTTTTCGCGGAAGAGAACGGTAAGCTTGCCGCGAGCGATTTTTCCATTTAACAAGAAAACGCGAAAATCCTTCTCGGATCTTCGCGTTTTTCATTTTTGTCCGCATTTTTTTGAGGGTGACTCGCCCATGAAGCGCTTATAGGTCCTTGAAAAATAGGAAAGGCTCTCAAAGCCGCTCTCCATCGCCGCCTCGGTGGCGGTTTTCCCTTCAAAAAGAAGGGCTCCTGCCTTCTTGCAGCGCAAAACGTTTATGTATTCAAACACCGTTTGCCCCGCAATCTTTTTAAATTCTCTCGATAGGTGGCATTTGCTGAGGCCGCAAAGAGAAGCCAATGCGTCAAGGCTTATGCGCTCGGTGTAATGCTCGTTGATATACGCCATCACCCGTTTAACGTATTGCTCGGAAAGTGAGGGCGCCTCGTTTCGTGCCTTGCTTTCTGTGGCGTGGCGCTCAAAAAGATCGGTCAAAAGATCAAGCATCGCAAGGCGCAGGCGCATAGAGGAAAGAGTAGAGGCGTTCTTTTCATACTCCTTTGTCGCTTTTGCGGCAGAAAGAAAAAGCCCCTTTGTCAGCTCGTCGCGAAAATGCTCGGAAAAGTGAAGCGCGGCGATATCCAATCCGTTTTCCCTGCAAAAGCTCTCGTCAATGATGATATAGTAATAATCAAGTCCCCCTAAGCTGTACGGGCGGTGTAAAACGCCTGAGTTGATCACGCTGATATCCCCGAGAAGAAGAGGCACGGTGCGGCTTCCGTACTGCATAGCCCCCTCGCCCCCCGTTACCAGAAGGATCTCTATATTCTCGTGCCAGTTGATGGGAGCGGGAAGAGTGGCGTCTGCCGTGCCGAGCTTGAAGGGGCAAAGCTTATCCCTTTTTATTACTATATGATTTTCGTATAAAATTTTCATAAGATACCCTAAAATATCAATATCGTTAAAGCTTTCGGCAATATTGTGCTTGTAGATAGCCTAAAATCATTATATAATGAAAACAGCAACAAGTCAATACTTAAACGGAAAGAGGAAATAAAATGAAAATATTAGCGATCGGTGCCCACCAGGATGACAACGAGTTTCGCGTGGGCGGTATGGCAAGCAAATGGGTCAAGGCGGGGCATGAGGTGCGCTTTTTAAGCCTTTGTAACGGCTCCGGCGGTCATCATATTATGACCCCTAAGGAAACCACGGCTATGCCGTTCGCTTTGCCAAAACCGCCGCACGCTTCCGTCGCGAGCTGATCGCACGCTATGGAATAGAGCGCGGCAAAAAGATCCGCTATGCCGAGGCGTACGAGCTTTGCCCCTACGGAAAACAGCCCGATGAGGCACTTGCCGCCACCCTCTTTGATCTTTAAATAAAAAGAAAAAGCGCCATTTGGCGCTTTTTCTTTGCTCCTTATCTTCCCGAGTAGTATACGAGAACACCCGAAAGCGGCTTGATGGCGGAAAGCACGGCTTCGATCTCGGAGGCATTGCCGTTCGCACTGTAGCCTAAGGAATAAAGAAGGTCGGTGTAATCAACAGCGTAGGAAAGGTCGTGCAAAACGGCATTTCCCAAACGGCTCGATACGGAAGCGGCATAGTCCTCGTATTCGTCGATGCCATCGATCAAGGAGAGGTCCTTTGCTTGTTTTGCCGTGTAGGTGCGTCCGTCGGCAACCGCCTTGACCTCATCCTCGGATAAGCCTCTGCCTGCTTCCACCACGTCCACAAAGTAGCCGTAGCATTCGTCAAGCTGGCTTTCGTAAATGGCTATTTGCTCTTCGGTCAGAGGAGCAAAGTAGCTGCCCATCGCCTTGTTGTCTCCGCTTGAGATGTCTTGCACGCCAATACCAAGCTTTTCGCAAAGACCGCTCAAATCAATGTGCGTGCCGTAGGTAACGCCGATAGAGCCCGTCGTGCTCATGCGGTGCGCGTAGATCTCGTCAGCCGCCATAGCGATATAGTAGCCGCCGCTGCACGCATAGGACGCAAAATAAGCATATACGGGTCGTTTCGTCACCGTCTTGTACTCCAAAAGTGCGGTATATACCTCGTCGGTCGCGTAGACCTCACCGCCGGGAGTGTCAATGTAAAGAAGAATACCCTTGTTATTTTCGTCGTTTTGCAAAGCATCGATCGCCGTAAGGATATATTCTTGACTGTAAATGCTGTCGCCACTATAAAGAAGACTGGTCGTGTCTGCCGAGGAGATGGTTCCTTCAATATGTAAAACACCAACGTATTCCTCGTAGGGAAGACCGTCAAGCCCCTCGCCCTCGCTATCCGATATTGCGGAAACAAAGAATAAAAACGCAAAAAACAAGGAGAATAGAACCGAAATGGCGAGAAGGATAGACAAAACGATAACCGCCGTTCTGTTTTTCTTCGGCTTATCGAAATGGATGGGAGTAACCGGGCTGTTCATGGAAATCTTCCTTTCTTTTTAAGTAGAGTACTTACTGTATCTATTATATAACCGTACGCCGCGCTTGTCAACTCCAATTTCGTTCACAAAAAGTTTAAAAATATTTTTTTGCACATCAAAGATTTGAAAAAACGAGAAAAAAAGAGAAAAAACGAGATTTCAAGAGATAGTGCATAGCAAAATTAAGAAAAATAAAAAAATCTTCTAAAACCCACTTGACAAGTAAAGGTGCTTATGCTATAATACCGAAGGTTAGAAAAAATGTTCCAAGGAACAATCAAAAATGGAGGAAAAATCAATGTCCACTTTTATGGCAAAGGCAGAAACCATTTCTCGCAAATGGTATGTCATTGACGCAGCAGGCAAGCCCCTCGGCGAAACCGCTGTAAAGGCAGCAACGATCCTTCGCGGCAAGCACCGTCCTGAGTTCACCCCTCACGTCGACTGCGGCGAGTTCGTTATCATCATCAACGCATCCAAGGCAGTTCTCACGGGTAAGAAGCTGGATCAGAAGGTATACTACCACCACTCCGGCTACATCTCCGGCCTCAAGGCAGTAAGCTATCGCAAGCTTATGGCAGAGCGTCCCGAGTTCGCTATGGAGCTCGCAGTGAAGGGTATGCTCCCTCACAACACCATCGGCGCTAAGTCCTTCAATCGCTTGAAGGTATATGCAGGCGCACAGCACAACCAGGCGGCTCAGAAGCCCGAGCTGGTTGACTAATCAGGGAGGATAGAGAACAATGTATACCAGTGTAAAACCCTATTTCTATGGCACGGGCAGAAGAAAGAAGTCCGTTGCACGCGTTCGTCTTTATCCCGGTACCGGTGTTATGACCGTAAACGGTAAGTCTCTTGACGAATACTTCGGCCTTGAGACCCTTAAGCTCATCATCGCTCAGCCCTTCGGCGCAACCGAGAACGAGGGCAAGTTCGACGTAGTTGTAAGAGTTGTCGGCGGCGGCCTTTCCGGTCAGGCAGGCGCTATCCGTCACGGCATCGCTCGCGCACTCGTTGCAGCAGACGCAGCAAACCGCCCCGCACTTAAGAAGGCAGGTTACCTCACCCGCGATCCTCGTATGAAGGAAAGAAAGAAGTACGGACTCAAGGGCGCTCGTCGTGCACCTCAGTTCTCGAAGAGATAATTTCGACTTTGTCGAATACAAAAAATGCTCAACTTCGGTTGGGCATTTTTTTATTATCTCTTTCGAGAACAACTAAATTTGCCCTTACGGGCAAGTGAAGTTATCTTTGATAGTGAAGTTCACTTCGTGAGTGAAGTTTCGCCTAAAGGCGAAGTGGCAAATTTAACTTCACTTGGGCATAGCCCAAACTTCACTGCGTATGGGGTTCCCAGAAACGAGCGAAGTCGAGTTTTTTGGGGGTTCGCGTAGCAACTTCACTTTCGCGATAGCGAAAACTTCACCTCTTCCCTACTATTCCCCGGTACCTCAGTCATTGCAATACTGAAATCACCTCTAATATCTACGTTCACATCTTCAAAGAATACAAAGCCAAGATGGCTGAATCTATCGAGCACGATTTGCTTTAATCAAAAAGGGCGGTTCAATTTGTAAAGAATTGAGCCGTCCTATTTACTTTTTAGGAATTTTATGGTATAATTACTTTGGACAGTTATCTAATCGATAAACTTGAATTTGTCGGTGAGAATATAATGCAATATATATAGGATTTGATATGGAATTTAATGAAAAGATTCAAGAATTAAGAAAACAAAATGGGCTTACGCAAGAGGAGCTTGCCGAGAAGCTTTACGTATCCCGAACTGCTATTTCAAAATGGGAGTCAGGCAGAGGATATCCGAATATAGAGTCACTAAAAGCGATTGCAAAATTCTTCTCGGTAACGGTTGACGAACTGCTCTCCACGGACGAGGTGCTGACGATAGCCGAGGAAGACAACAAACGAAAAGAAAAGCGTTTTCGTGATTTAATATATGGATTACTTGACTTGAGTATCGCAATGCTCCTTTTTCTGCCGTTCTTTGCTGAAAAAGCGGACGGAGCTATTCAAAGTGTTTCGCTCATCACACTTGGCGGCGTTCAGCCATACTTAAAAATAACGTACCTTGCCGCTGTTATCGCAATGACAGTAATGGGTATTCTGACACTCGCATTACAGAACTGTCAAGCGATGGCGTGGGTGAAAAGTAAAACGACGGTTTCACTCACACTCGGAGCAATCTTGGTACTGCTTTTTATGATAAGCTCACAACCGTATGCCGCCGTATTTGCGTTCGTATTATTGGCAATTAAAGCGTTAATGCTGATAAAACGGCAATGATACGAAACGTATCACGCCTG
>JAZOSE010000029.1:0-5898 GCA_045656965.1 Eubacteriales bacterium | reverse complement strand
GGTAACGCCCCTTTTCTACGGATTTGATGCTTACGTAGGCTCTCTTGCCACGACGGTAGCGAAGAATTTATAGGCTTATGCAGTCATATTCATGAATATTTTGATTTTATACATGAATATTTTAAAAAAACTTGACTTTTTCAAATGATAGTACTATAATGATGGTTACAAACCCTAATAAAAATACATTCTTAAGGAGAAAAACAATGAAAAAAGTATTATCTTTACTTCTTGCAGTGCTTATGCTCTTTTCGGCAGTAAGCGCCCTTACCTCTTGCGGCGGCGATGCTAAGGACGTTGCAAAGGTTATCAACATCGCGCTCAGCGAAGAGGAATACGCTTTCGCTGTTGCGAAGGACGATGCAGCGCTTTTGGATGCGGCTAACGCGTTCATGACGAAGATCAAGGAAAACGGCAAGTTCGACGAGATCTGCAACAACTATTTTGGCGACGGCACGCCCTTCACCTTCAAGTCTGCGACTCTTGATACCTCCAAGGACCAGCTTGTTGTTGCGACCAGCACCGGCTTTGAGCCCTTCGAGATGGTAGACGCTAACGGCAACTACTCCGGTATCGACCTTGAGATCGCATACTACTTTGCACAAGAGCTTGGCAAGGAAATCGTTATTATGGATATGGATTTCGATGCTGTTGTTAACTCCGTTGCAGGCATCGGCGGCACCGCTAAGTGCGACATTGCTATGGCAGGTCTTACCGTAACGCCCGCTCGCGCTGAGGTCGTTAACTTCACCAACTCCTACTACAACGCTTCTCAGGTTCTTATCGTTAAGGCTGACGATACCACCTTCGATGCTTGCAAGAACGCAGAAGACGTTGTGGCTATCCTCAACAAGATGGAAGCATCCGCTAAGATCGGTTGCCAGCAGGGCACTACCGGTGAGATCTACATCAACGGTGACGCTGACGATCCCGACGGATACGGCTTTGAGGGTCTTCCCGCAGCTGCAGCTCCCTACAAGTACGTGGCACTTGCCGTTACCGCTATGGTAAACGGTCAGGTTTCCTACGTTATCGCGGACAATGCACCTGCGAAGGCTATCACCGATAAGATGAACGGCAAATAAGATTCCGTTTTCTCGGCGGAGGGCGACACCGCACACGGTGTCGCCCTTCTATGTTCCCTAAAGAAAGGAAATTACTATGAGTTTTGCTCAAAAGCTCCGCTTGTTTTTCGTGGAGTTTATCGACAACGAGGGCTGGAAGCGCGTTATCGGTGTCGGTCTTAAAAACACGCTCCTTATCGCCGTGATCGGTTTATGTATCGGTATTTTGATCGGTACCTTGATCGCGTCGGTAAAGGTTATGCCCAAGTACAAGCTTCTCCCTCGCATCCTTGACAAAATATGCACGGTGTACGTTGGATTTTTCCGCGGCACGCCTATCGTTGTACAGCTTCTTTTGTCCTACTACGTGCTTTGGCCGCTTCTCGGTGTCAATATTGACTCCTTGACCACCTGTATTATCGTTTTTGGTCTTAACAGCGCGGCGTACGTTTCGGAAACGATGCGCGGCGGTATTTTGTCGGTCGATATCGGTCAGATGGAGGCGGGTCGCTCGCTGGGTCTTTCCTATGGCGCAACGATGCTCAAGATCGTTGTTCCGCAGGCGATCAAGAATATTCTTCCCACGCTCGGTAACGAGTTTATCGCGCTGGTCAAGGATACCTCGGTCGTTTCCTTCGTTGCGGCGATCGACCTTTATAAGACCTTTACCGAAATCGGTAACGTCCGCTATGAGTACTTTGTACCCTATTTGATGATGGCGGTATTCTATATCGTTCTGGTGCTTTTGATCACGCTTGGTGTAAAGCTTATGGAGAGGGGGTTCGCAAAAAGTGATAGAAAACGCTAATCGCGAGGTGGCGATCGCCATCGAGAATCTGCATAAAAGCTTTGGTAGTAATCACGTTTTGAACGGTATTACCACCACGATCCAAGAGGGCGAAAAGGTTGCCGTGATCGGTCCCTCGGGAAGCGGCAAGTCGACCTTCCTTCGCTGCCTTAACTGTATGGAGGACCCCACCGACGGCGCTATTATCTTCGACGGTGAGAACCTTGCCGATATGAAGGTGGATATCAATATTCATCGTCAAAAGATGGGCATGGTGTTCCAGCAGTTTAACCTCTTTAACAACAAGAGCGTTATCGAGAATATTATGCTCGCACCTGTTCACGTGCAGAAAAAGGCGCTTCGCAAAAAGAAGCTCGCCAATTTCTTGCGCCGCATTTGCAATCTTTTCCGCAAAAACAAGAAGGCATACTTCCCGATAGAGAAAACGCTGAAGGAGATCAAGGCAGAGGCAGAGGAAAAGGCGATGGCGCTCCTTCGCCGCATCGGTCTTGAGGAAAAGGCAAACGTGTACCCCTCCACCCTTTCGGGCGGACAGAAGCAGAGAATTGCCATCGTTCGCGCTCTGGCGATGAACCCGAAGGTCATGCTTTTCGACGAGCCGACCTCGGCTCTCGACCCCGAAATGGTCGGCGAGGTGCTTGACCTTATTCGTGAGCTTGCCGACGAGGGTATGACCATGGTGATCGTCACGCACGAGATGGGCTTTGCCCGCGAGGTCGCCGACCGCGTCATCTTTATGAGCGACGGCGTGATCACCGAGGAGGGCTCCCCCGCAGAGCTGTTTGACAATCCTCAAAACGAAAGAACCAAGCAGTTCCTTCACGCAGTACTTTAATATCCAAAGCCCACGGAAGCTCCGTGGGCTTTTCCTTTTCTCTCGCGGATAAGTCTGCCCAAAGCATCATAGGCATAACGCGCCTTGATTCTGCCGTTTTCGCGGATCTCACAGATGTTGCCCATCTTGTCGTAGATATACGAGAGGGTATCCGTTTTGTTCGTGCCCTCAAAGGTGAGTGTCGCGGGAAGAGAAGTTGCGTGGTCACCGAATTTGAGATAGGAGATCTTTTCTTCGGCAATTCTTGCGCCGCCGACGTCTACCGTCTTGCCGAAAAAATGAGTTATTTTGCCGATATCGGCAAAATAACTCTCAGGTGAGCGAAGAAGTGCGGCATTCACAGGGTACACCTTTTGGGGCGTGGCGAGGCGACCGAGGCCGTCGTAGGTGTACACAGTAACGAAAGAAAAAACACCCGCCGCAAGTGCGGCGGGTGAGATATTGGTGGGCGGTTTAGCACGCCTTTTCCAGAGCGGCGAAGTATTCCTCGAGCCAAAAGCACTGCTCGCGCATATAGGCGTTTTTGTCGCATGCGATATAGGAATAGCCCGAGCGGAAGCCCTTGACACCGTTAAAAAGCAGGGTGAAGAGCTTAAAGAGATAGCTGACCACCTCGTTTGCCGTGGGGTTTAAAATGACCTCGGCGGCGAGCGAGACTGAGAGAAGCGCGGTGAGCACCGTGGGAAGAAGGAAGCGGAAAAAGCGGCGGCGGCGCATTTTTTCGGGGGTGTGCGAGAAGGGAACGTCGGCCTCCGCCATTCGCTCCGAAAGGAGCATTTTCGGCGTGATGCGGATGCGAGGCGCGCGCTTGATCCTCCAAAGCAGAGAGCGCTCCTTTAGCGTGGGCTTTTCCTTGGCGGCGAGCGCCTCGACTTCCTTTTCCGTTAGAGAAAGGCGGGATAGGAGAAGCTCTCTTTGCTCGCGCGTTTTCTCCTTGGAGAGCGCGGCGCAAAAGGCAGAGAGGCTTTCGCTCGACCCGTCCTTGCGGTAGCGGGAAAAGAGCCTTTCTCTTTTTTCCTTCCAAGCGACGGTTTCGGGAAGGGCTTTGCCTTTTTCCGCGCCCGTATCGAAAAGAGAGAAGTACATAACGTAGGAGGAGAAGAAGAGAAGGGCGAAGTCTACCGAAATATCAACGGCGCTTGAAAGGGAGAGGGAGACGTCGGCAAAAAAGAGGGTGGAAAAGACAAGCACGGTTGCCACGCCGCAAAAAATGCCGATGCCGGAAAGAATGTTTTTTACCGCTTTGCTTCCGTCGCCACTTGGCAAAAACAGGTCGTTTTTCATAAAAATGCAATCCTTTCTTTACTTTTTAGCGATTTTTCGTGCGGCGTATAGGCATGCCGTACCCGGCACGCTTGACGCGAGCGCCACGAGGGAAATGACGAAAAGCTCGTCCATCACCGCGCGGAAGGCGCACACGAAGAGGAAAAGAAGCAACCAAAAAAGCAGCGCGGACGGGGTTTTTAGATGTTGGCGCAAAAGGCGAAGGGCAGGCACGAAGGAGACGGCGAGAAGGACGAGGGCAATGCCCGAGAGCCGCTTTTCTCCACTTTCCAACCAAAGCGGGAAATATTCCAGCACGCAAAGCGCGGGGGGAAGGGTGCAAAGCGCGTAGCCAAGAAGGGTGAGGGCGCGCGTCACGGCTTATTCTCCAGCTTCTCGCGCAGGCGGTAGTAGCTTTTTCTCATACTGTCCTTTTGCTCCTCGGGAAGATTGACCGAGCAAAGAAGCTCGTAAAAGAGCGCGGTCTCGGTGGCGAGGATCTCGCGCGTTTCCTCTTGGGTGATTTTGGCGTCGGCAAGCGCACCCTCCACCGTTTTTAAGTAAAGATCGGTTTTTTCAAGGATCGCGCCGACGGGGGCAACGCTGTCCTTTAAGCCCTTTAGCGCCTCCTTTGCCTCTTCGGTGAAGCTTTCGGCAAGCTTTTCCGTTTTGCTCGCGGTGTCGGAAATGGCGGAGATGCCGCCGCGGAGCAGGGGCAAAAGCCCCGTTTTATAAAGAAAGGCGACAAGGAGCGACGAGGCGAGCGTTAAAACGCCCAAGATGCCCTCGGCGTTTTCCTCGATAAAGGCGGCAACGCCCTCGCTGACGGTTTCGCTCTCGGGCGCATTTTCGGCAGCTTCCTCTGCCGATGCGCAAAGGGGGAGCATCAAAAAAAGCGAGAGCAGGAGAAGGGATAAGGTGAGTAATTTTTTCATAAATTCCTTTCCGAGCGCCGTTAAGAAAACAGCGCTCTTTCTTTTGTTTTTTCTTTTAGGGCGGCGATCTCCTTGGCTTGCGCGGTGAGGGCGCCGTCGAGGCGGCGAAGCTCCTTAAAGAGCGCGGGCAGGTAATCCTCCGCGGAAATGCCCGAGGGGAAAACGGTGCCGTCGCGGAGCGTCAGTCCCTCGGAGCGTAGCGCCCCCTCCTTTGCGGAGAGGGAGAGGGTGTTCTCTCCCTCCTTCAAGAAGGAGACGGGGATGCGGAAAACGCCGTCCTTTAGCGAAAGGGTATGCTCGCGGTTTAAAACGAGGTGTCCCTCGCCGCCAAAGACGACGGAAAGGGCGCCTCCCGCTTTTACGGGGACGGCTGTGGGCGAGGCGAAGAAGCAGGTGCTTCCGATTTTTTCAAGCTTCACTTTCCGTACACCTCGCTTTTTGCCTTGGCGATGCATTCGTCGATATACGCGCACATTTCGTCGTACGCCTCCTTCTTTCGTTCCTTTTGGCGATGGAGCGAAAGCTCCTCGGAAAGCGAGTATCTTTGGCGGATCTTTTTGACGACGAGCCTTTCGTACTCCTTGTCTAAAACGCCGTTGGCAAGGGATAATCGTTTTTCTTTTTCTGTCACGGTGTTACCTCCTCGGTTATTTTGGTTTGATAGGTGATCTTGAAGAAGGCGGTGCCGCCCTCCTCGGTGTCGAAGAATACGGCGCCGCCTGCGCGCACGGGGAGAAGCGAGAGGTCGCTCTCGGTTTCGGGCAGGGGAGTGGAGCTTATCTCAAGGGCAGGCACGGCCGTTTTTGTCATGTCCGTCATATATACCGGGGCGTGCTGGTCGCCCTCGATATAGTCGCGCACGGCGGCGGTGCGCTTAAACGTACCCGTTTCGAAATCGGCGTAGTTGACGGTAAGATCCTGCAAGCTTTCGCCATAGCCCTCAAGCGCGGTGATCTCTTCGGGAATGGGGATGACCGTTTCCGTGTACGGCTC